>DAIQNY010000066.1:0-14523 GCA_036788155.1 Actinomycetota bacterium
CTGATAAGGAAGAGGTCCCTGGTTCGAATCCAGGTGCGCCCACCAGTGATTTGCAGGACTTTCTTTCGCTCACCCCTTCGCCGGACTCGTCGGCTGCAACCATTCTGCAACCCAAATCGTTGCTGTTGGGTGTGACCACTTGGGTCGTCCGGGGACCGGAGACGCCACCGACGGCCCTAGGCCGGCCCTTTGCCGGCGGCTCTCGCAGACTGCCCATGCCGCCCGTTCGGGTGTGGCGCTATGGTCGTTGGCGGAAGAGGCGCGACCCCTCAGCGCCTACCGGCGGGCTGCCCGCAGGCGACGATGCTGTGCTCGCGATCGCTTCATCTCAGTCGATTGGGGAAACGGTGAGCGACGAAATCATGCGGGAAACGGCCGGACAGGCTGATCCGGCGGCGAGCAGCCACGACGTGGTCCGTTACGCTACGGCCGCATTCGCCGCCGCGCGCGATATCACGGCACGCAAGCGAGCCGATGCGATCGCGTTGGAGAACGCCCGTCAGTTCGAAGCGCAGCGCGTGATTGCGACCACGCTGCAGGAATCGTTCATGCACCCGCTTCCCGACATCGAAGGGCTGCAGCTGGCTGCGCTTTCGCTGCCGGCGGGACGGGAGGAGCTCATCGGCGGCGACTTCCACGACGTCTTCAGGCGCTCCGACGGGGTGGTCGTGGCGCTCATTGGGGACGTGATGGGCAAGGGCATGCGCGCGGCCGGGTTCACCGAGACGGTACGCAGCGCGGTACGCACGGCGGCCTTCATGATGCCGTCGCCGGACGCCGTTCTCCAGCACGTGAACCACATCCTTCTTCAGGAGGAGGGAGGCGGAGAGATCGTGACGGCACTGCTCGTGACACTCGGCCCCGCCACGGGAAGAGGGTCCTACGCCAGTGCCGGGCGCCCGCCGCCCATGCGCGTTCACGACGGCGGGGCCGAGACCCTCGAGAGCGCCGGTGCCCCTCCGCTCGGCGCGTTCGTGACCGACTACGACGCCACGCCCTTCGAGCTGAGGCCCGGCGAGGCGCTCGTGCTCTACACCGACGGCGTGACCGAGGCACGCGTCACCGACGAGCTGTTCGGGGAGGAGCGCCTGGTCGAGGTGCTCAGCCGTGCGACGGATCCTGAGCCACAAGCCCTGATCGACCTGGTGCGCGACGCCGTCCTCGCGTTCGCCCCGCAACTGAAGGACGATGTGGAGGTCTTGGCCGTGCGGCGCGGCGCGTAGCGACACGCGCGAAGGTTGTGGTGAAGTGACATGTGCACCCGCCTGAGCGGCGCGTAGTAGACACCACAGGCTACTGCGCTTGCGTCGTCGGGTCTGGTCACGCACAGCTGATGCCGATACAGTGGGAGATGGAGAGCCGCGGGGGGGCTCCCCCTCGGCTGAGGCCACCTTGGAAGGGAGGCCTGCCGTGAAGCGCAGGGCTCTGTCCAGTCTCGCCGCGCGCCCACCGCGCCGGCCACGCCCCCGCGCGATCGTCTTGCTCACCGTGCTCGCCGCCGTCATGCTGTGCGCGGCCGCAGGCATGCCGGCGGCCGCGGTCGCCGCGGTCGCCGACCCGTTCGAGCCGGACGGCTCCGCCGCCACGGCCTCACCCATCGTCGTCGACGCCGCTGCGCAGCAGCACACCATCCACGTCACCGGCGACCAGGACTGGGTCTCGTTCCCGGTCACGGCCGGGTCGACGTACACCATTCAGACAGCCGACGGGACTCCGTCGGAGTCGTTGGACACCGTCCTCTACCTGTACGACGCGGACGGCACGACTCAGCTCGACTACAACGACGACTACCTCGGCTTGTATTCCAGGATCGTGTACACGGCCGACGCCGACAAGACGGTCTTCGCATGGGCCGGAGGGCTCGGGTCGAGCACGGGCGCGTACGCGTTGAACTTGACGTCGAAGGTGCTGACCGCCGACGCCTTCGAGCCGGACGACTCCTACGCGACGGCGTCCCCCATCGTCGTCGACGCCGCTGCGCAGCAGCACACGATCCACCTCGATGACGACGAGGACTGGGTCTCGTTCGCCGTCACCGCCGGTCGCGCCTACACCATCCAGACCGTCGAAGGCACGCCGACTGACAGCATGGACACGGTCCTGTATCTCTACGATTCCGATGGGATGACCCTCATCGACTACAACTACGACGACCCGGGCTCGGGCTCGTACTACTCGCGTATCGACTACATCGCCGACGCCGACAAGACGGTCTACGCCATGGTCCAGGGCGGGGATTATGGCCGTACGGGCGCGTACGCGCTCAGCGTGAAGCCGGTCGGCGACTCGTATGAACCCGACGGCTCCTTCGGTGTGGCGACGCCGTTGACTGTCGGCGCGGCCGCGCAGCAGCACTCCATCGATCCCGATGACGACGAGGACTGGGTCTCGTTCACCGTCGAGACCGGCTACAAGTACGCGCTCACGACGGCGCCGGGGGCGTCGCCCGACGACGCCAACACGGAGCTCTACCTGTACGACTCGGACGGGACGACGCTGCTCACCTCCAACGGCGACGACGAGACCGAGGACAGGGGGTACTACTCGCGGATCGACTACACGGCCGACGCGGACAAGACGGTCTACGCGAAGGTCGACGGGTGGTACACGGGTACGTACGCCCTCAGCGTGGCGCTGGTCGGCGACTCGTACGAGCCCGACGACTCACACACCGTCGCGACTCCGCTCACGGTTGGGGGTCCCGCACAGCAGCACACTCTCGACCCCGCCGGTGACGACGACTGGTTCTCGTTCCCGGTCGAGGCCGGGTGGCGGTACGCGATCGAGGCGGCGCCGGGCACGCCGCCCGACGATCCGGACACGGTCCTCTATCTCTACGACTCCGACGGGACGACCTTCATCGACTCGAACAACGACGACGAGGGTCGCTACTCGAGGCTCGAGTACGAGGCCGAGCAGAACAAGACGGTCTACGCGATGGTCGCCGGATATGACACCGGCACCTACGCCCTCAGCGTGACCAGGACCCCCATCATGAAGATCGGCGTGGTCCCGACGAGCGTCGATTTCGGCAGCGTCGCCGTCGGCGACAGCCTGCAGCAGACGGTCGTCGTCCAGAACCTGGGCGTCGCGCCCCTGGACGTCGGTGACGTGCAGGTCACGGGCGCCGACTTCTCGATCGTGCGTGACGACGCCGGCGGCGTCGCGATCCCCGTGGGGGGATCGCGCGAGATCGACGTGGCCTACACGCCCACCGTGGCCTACACGGGCGCGCCGACGGCGGTGCAGCATGACTGGACGAGTCTCATCGCCCAGTACAACTACTCGGGCGCGGTCCTCCTCAGCGTGTCGCTGTACACGGGCTTCGAGAACGTGGGCGGGGCCGGCGATCTCGGCTACCGGGTCCGGATCGGCGCCACCGACTGGACCGGGACCGGCGCCGTCGTGGCCGGCGGCAAGTACATCATGCGCGTGGTGGTGAGCCCCGGCTCGGGCTCGACGGTGCAGGTCCTGGAGCCGATGAGCGACACCTTCAACATCTCCCAGACGGGGAGCAGCGTGCTCGGCGTCACCTACCTCAGAGTGCCGGACGCCTACCTGTCCATCGCCAGCAACGACGACGACGAGCCGACGATCGACGTCAATCTGTTCGGCTCCGCCGTTCCCGGCGGCGCCCCCGACACCACCGCGCCGGTCACGACCGACGACGCCGACGACCTCTGGCACAACGCGCCGGTCACGGTGAACCTCACCGCCGTCGACAACGAGGGCGGCTCGGGCATGGTCGGCGGCGCCGCCAAGACTGAGTACAAGGTCGACGGCGCCGCCACGTGGACGACCGGCACCAGCGTCCTCGTCGACGCGCCGGCCGGCCACGCCAACGACGGCGTGCACACGATCAGCTACCGCTCCACCGACCGCGCCGGCAACGTCGAGGCGGCCAAGAGCTGCACGGTGAAGATCGACACCACGCCGCCGGACGGCAGCTTCGCCCTCGCCGGCGGCGCCGCCGAGACGACGAGCACGTCGGTGACGGCGTCGCTGGCCGTGACGGAGCCCAACGGCCCCGTCGAGATGCGCTTCTCGACCGACGCCGGGACGAGCTGGAGCGCGTGGGCCACCTACGCGGCCACGGCGCCCCTCACGCTGCCCGACGGGCTCGGCACGAAGACAGCCTGGGCGCAGGTCCGCGACGCGGCCGGCAACGTGCTCGAGCTCGCCGACGACATCGAGCTCGTCGAGGGGCCGGCCGACGTCACCGCGCCGACGGTGACCGCCGCTGGCGCCACCGCAGGCGCCTGGTACCGCACCGACAGGCTGGTCACGCTGAGCGCCACCGATGAGCTCGGCGGCGTCGGCGTGGCCTCGATCACCTACACGCTCGACGGGGTCGAGACGACCGTGCTGGGCGTGAGCACCGCGGTCAGCGTACCTGTCTCGCCGAACGGCGCCCATACCCTCGTCTTCCGCGCGACGGACCACGCCGCCAACCCATCGCCGGACCAGACACTGCGCTTCACCTGCGACAGCACCGGCCCGGTGACCGCCGGCAAGGCGACCAGCGGGCGCGTCAACCGCGTGATCTACCTGCGCTACAAGATCGGCGACAACCTGAGCCCCAAGGCGAAGGCGATCAAGATCGTCGTCAAGAACCGGGCAGGCAAGACGGTCAAGACCTTCCGCCCGACGACCAAGAACACGGCGACCTGGTACCGCGTCAAGTGGGTCCCGAAGCGCAAGGGCACCTACCGCTACTACGTCTACGCCAAGGACCTCGCCGGCAACGCCCAGCGCACCCGCGGCAGCGCCAAGGTGGTGGTGCGCTGAGGTCCAAGGTCGCACGCAGCCGAGCGACGCAAGGGGCGGCGGGCGCACACGACGCAGCGTGGTAAGACGTGGCTCGTGACGGTCGAGCTCGGGCTCGACGAGCGCGGGTGCGGCCGCCCAGCGGTCTGCGGCGCCGCGACCAGATCCGGCAGAACACGCGGCGCCGGATGGTGTGAGCTCCTCGGCTCCTGCCGTATACTCAAAGCATGATGGATGTACAAGAGATGGTCATTTACGGCGTCAGCTTCGACGTCATCGGCAAGCAGCCGATCGTGCTCCTCAAGACGCTGGAAGGAAACCGGTTCCTGCCCATCTGGATCGGGCATCCGGAGGCGGCCGCGATCCTCATCAAGCTGCAGGGCACGAGCCTACCCCGGCCGATGACGCACGACCTGCTCACCAACGTCATCGGCTCGTTCCAGGCCGAGGTCTCCCGCATCACCGTGACCGAGCTCAAGGAGAGCACGTTCTACGCCCGTCTCACGCTCGTCAAGGACGGTGAGGAGGTGGACATCGACTCGCGGCCGTCGGATGCCCTGGCGCTGGCAGTGCGCACCGACGCGCCCATCTTCGCCAGCACCGAGCTCATCGACGAGAACGCCATCGAGTTCGAGCGCGAGGTCGACGACACCGAGGAGATCATCGAGGGCTTCCGGGACTTCCTCGAGGGCGTCTCGCCGGACGACTTCCGCACCGCCGAGGTGACGGCGGACGACGAGGCGTACCTGATCGACGAGGACGAAGAGGACGAGGAGGACCTCGACGACGAGGACGTCGAGGACGACGACGAGGACGACGACGAGCTCGACGACCGGGCGGGCGGCCCGCCGCAGAACTAGCCGCCCGCGCGGCCGCGCCGGCCGTCGGGGCGTTGGGGGCGCCGCCCCCGGTGAGGCGGCTCTCCTTCCCACACCACGTGACCCTTCAGCGACGAAAGGCCAACAGAGTGAGCACGCCGAACGACGACCCGGTGGTGAAGCAGTTCCGGGACCAGATCAGCGACAACGACCTCAAGATCATCGACCTGATCAACAAGCGGCTCACGCTGGTCGACAAGCTCTGGCGCTACAAGGCGGAGCAGGGCATCGAGATGTACAACCCCGAGCGGGAGGAGTGGATGGTCACCTTCCTCACGCGCGCGAACAAGGGGCCGCTCTCGCAGGAGGCCCTCGTCGAGGTGTACAAAGCCATCGTCGAGACGACCAAGGATGAAGCCGCCCGGCTCGGCAGGAGCTGACGGGCGCAGTCTGAGCGACGGGGCCCCGCCTGATGATCGGGTGCCACGGCGGCCTCAGCCTTTGAGCACGCCGAGCGGCCGCAAGCGGGCGATCTTGCGCGAGAGGCCGACGGCGTCGACGACGTGGACGACGTCGGCCACATCCTTGTAGGCGAAGGGCGCCTCCTCCGAGAGCGAGCCGACGGACGCCGACTTCACCACGATGCCGGCGTCTTCCAGCTCGCGCCTCACCTCGGCGCCCGAGCGGACCTTGCGGGCCGCGTGCCGGGAGAGCAGGCGGCCCGCTCCGTGACAGGTCGAGCCCCACGTCTCGCGCATCGCCGTCTCCGTACCCGCGAGCAGCCAGCTCTCGCGCCCCATGTCACCGGGGATGATGACCGGCTGGCCCACAGCCCGGTAGTCCTCGGGCACGTCCGGGTGGCCGGGGCCGAAGGCGCGCGTGGCGCCCTTGCGATGGACGCGCACCACGCGCTTCTCACCGTCCACCCAGTGCTCCTCGCGCTTGGCGATGTTGTGGGCCACGTCGTAGACGAGCTGCACGCCGAGCCGCTCCCAGCTCTGCTTGAACACCTGCTCGAACGCACCACGTACCTGATGCAGCATCATCTGCCGGTTGGCGAAGGCGAAGTTGCAGGCGCACGCCATGGCCGCCAGGTAGTCGCCGGCCTCCGGCGAGCCCATCGGCGCGCAGGCCAGCTGCCTGTCGGGCAGCTCTATGCCGGCGCGCGCCGCGGCCCCGGCCATCCTGCCGACGTGGTCGGTGCAGATCTGGTGGCCGAACCCTCGCGAGCCGGAGTGGATCATCACGACCACCTGGCCGCCGCGCACGCCGAACGCGTCCGCGGCCGTGGCGTCCAGCACCTCGTCCACCACCTGGACCTCCAGGAAGTGGTTGCCGGAGCCGAGGCTGCCCACCTGGGTGCGGCCGCGGTCGAGCGCCTTGCGGCTCACCGCGGCCGCGTCCGCGCCGACCATCACGCCTCCCTCCTCCGTGTGCAGGAGGTCGTCCTCGGTGGCGAAGCCGCGCGCGGCCAGAAATGGCGCGCCCTCTTCGACAAGCCGCTCGAGCTCGCCCCCCTTGAGCGTCAGGGCGCCGTGAGGGCCGGCACCCTGAGGGACGCCGCGCATGAGCTGGTGCATGAGCGGCTCGAGACGTGGGCGCACGTCCTCGAGCTCGAGCTCAGTGCGCACCAGCCGCACGCCACAGTTGATGTCGAAGCCGACGCCGCCCGGTGAGACCACGCCGTCGGCTTCGTCCATGGCCGCCACCCCGCCGATGGGGAAGCCGTACCCCCAGTGGATGTCCGGCATCGCGATACTCGCGTTGATGACGCCGGGGAGCGTGGCCACGTTGGCCACCTGCTGCAGCGCCTCCTCGTGCCCCGCCTGGTCAAACAGACTCGCGTGCGCGTACACGCGTCCGGGTACGCGCATGCGGCCTTCGACAGGAATCTCGTAGACGAATTCGGCCGTCCGCTCCACGCGCACCGGGTTCCCCCGCGTCAAACGTCCAGGAGGATGAAGCCCTCCCAGCGCTCTTCGACCTGCTCGAGCCTCAGCCGGTGCAGTGTTGCCGCCTTGACCCCGCCGCACATGACGTGCCGCCGGGTGTCGAGCGGCTCCCCCGCCACCCTCGCCCGCAGTCGCCGCTCCTGAACCTCGTACACCTCGAACTCCGACAGCACCAGCCGCCGCGTCTCGAAGACGTAGAGCAGCTCATTGAGCCAGGCGGCGAGCAGGAGGTCCATGGCCTCCGCCTCCAGCTCGAGGTCGAGCGTCTCCAGCTCCCCGACGTGCAGGGGATCGCACACGAGCGAGAACAGGCCCCGGCCGGCCTCCTCGAAGACATCCTCGGGCGTCGGTCCCCAGACGCGGAGACCGATGTCGGCGGTGTGGTCGACCAGTTCGTAGCCTACGCTCATGGTCGCACTCTACCCACGGGGACCGGCAGCGTGCGCACCGACGTGTTGGGCGTCAGCCGAGGACGGTGGCGCCGGACGCCGAGGCGGCGAGGCCGAGAGGGATCGCCGTCACGCCCTCGGCGGCGAAAGCCTCGGCCATCACCCGAGCGATGCGGGAGGCGTCGGTCGCGAGGCTGACGAACGCGATGAGGCTCGGCCCGGAGCCAGAGATGGCCACCGCGGCCGCGCCCGCGTTCTGAGCCGCGACCCAGGCCGTGCGGCCGCCCGGGATGAGCTTGAGGCGGGCGGCCTGGTGCAGACGGTCGTCCATCACCTGGCTGAGCAGGTCGTAGTCGCCCGTGCGCAGCGCCTCCACGACGAGCGGCGTGCGCTGCAGGTTGAAGACGGCGTCCGCCATCGGGACCTCGGCCGGCAGACCGGCCCTCGCGGTGCGCGTGCTGAAGGGCAGATCCGGCACCGCGAGGGCCACGTGCACCTCGGGCACGAGGATCTTCTTCGTGAGCAGCCTGTCACCCCGCTGGACGACGATGGTGAGGCCGCCGAGCAGGGCCGCCGCCACGTTGTCCGGGTGGCCCTCCATGGCGGCGGCCAGCTCCAGGATGCGGTCGCGCTCGATGGGCCGGCTCATCAGCGCGTTCGCGCCGAGCAGTCCGGCCACGATCGCCGTGGAGCTCGAGCCGAGACCCGAGCTCATCGGCACGCGGATGTCGCAGTGGATGCGGAGGCCGGCAGGCGCGGCAGCGCCGGCCTCCTCGCAGAACCGCAGGAATGCCCGGGCCACCAGGTTCCGCTCATTGCGAGGCAGCCCGGCAGGATCCGGTCCGTCCACCGTCACGACCACACCGTCACCCTCGAGGCTGAACCGGACCTCGTTCCACAGGTCCAGCGCCAGGCCGAGACAGTCGAAGCCCGGGCCGATGTTGGCCGTGGTTGCCGGCACCCGGACGCGGCAGCTCGGGATGGCGCCGCCCACGGCGCTCACCTCCCACGCTCCCGATCGCCGGCGCTCATGCCTCGTCCCCGTACTCCTCCGGCCCGGGTCCGCCGTGCCGGCGTCGCTTCTTGCGCCACCGCAGCCACGCCCACACCAGAACGACGACGATCGCCGCGACGACGATGTAGTCGGCGAAGTGCAGATACCCCCGGATGTCCTCCCAGTGCTCGCCCAGACGCACACCCACCCACCCGAGGAAGAACACCCACGGGATGCAGCCGAGCACGGTGTAGAGGGTGAACTTCCAGAACGGCATCTTCGCGACGCCCGCCGGCAGCGAGATGAAGGTCCGGACGATGGGCAGCACCCGGCTGAAGAACACGGCGATGGGCCCGTACCTGTCGAACCAGCGCTCCGCCAGCTCCACGTGGTGATGGCGGAGCAGGATGTACCTGCCGTACTTGTCGATGAACGGACGACCGCCGTACAAGCCGACCCAGTAGGCGATCCAGGACCCGACGAGGTTGCCGAGCACACCGGCGACGGTGATGCCGAGCAGGGTCATGTCGCCCTCGCTGACGGCGAAACCGGCGAACGGCATGATCGCCTCGCTCGGCACGGGGATACAGGCACTCTCCAGCAGCATCAGGAGGAACACCGCGGGCAGGCCCCAGTCGCCGATGAGGGCGGTCGCCCACTGGACGACCGCGTCGATGATGGACTGCATCATGCCGGGAAGCGTACAGTACGCGGCGCCGGGGGGGCGAACGTCTGAGGACGGGCTGCGCCGGGGGGCCTCGGGCTCTCGCCCCTCGGGCGGATCGGTGGCCCGTCCTCGACCGGCTGTGGTAGGTTCGGGCCTCGACTTCCCCGCCCCAAGGAGGCGTTCCGCATGGCCGTCGGACTCATGGACATCAAAGGGCAGTACGCCGAGCTGCAGGACCGGATAGAGGACGCCGTGCTGTCGGTCCTCCGCAGCGGTCGCGTCATCCTGGGGCCGAACGTCAAGGGGTTCGAGGAGGAGTCCGCGGCGTATCTCGGCACTGCGGGAGCGGTCGGTGTCGCCAACGGCACCGACGGCCTCACCATCGCGCTGCGCGCCCTCGGCATAGGCGCCGGCGACGAGGTCATCACCGTGCCGTTCACGTTCTACGCCACGCCTGAGGCGATCGCCCAGGCCGGCGCCAGGCCGGTGTTCGTCGATATCCTGCCGGACACGCTGAACATGGACCCGGACGCCATCGAGGCAGCCATCACCGCGAAGACCAAGGCGGTCATGCCGGTCGACCTCTTCGGCCTCCCGTGCGAGATCGACGCGATCCGCAGGGTCGCGGACGCCCACGGTCTGCCCGTCATCGAGGACGCCTGCCAGGCGTGGGGCGCGACCTACGACGGACGTCGCGCCGGCAGCCTCGGCGACCTCGGTGTCTTCAGCTTCTTCCCCACCAAGAACCTAGGCGGCTTCGGCGACGGCGGTCTGGTCACGGGCCACGACCCGGACGTCGTGCAGCACGCGCGCGAACTCCGCTTCCACGGGAGCAAGGACAAGAAGACCTTCACCCACATCGGGTTCAACTCGCGGCTGGACGAAGTGCAGGCCGCGATCCTCCGCCTCGAGCTCGGGATGATCGATGAGTGGAACGGCCGGCGCGCCCTGGTGGCCGAGTGGTACGACGAGTACCTTCCGGACGAGGTCGTGAGGCCGGCCGTTCCGGACGGCCTCACGCACGTGTACCACCTGTACGTCATCAGGCATCCGCGTCGCGACGACATCGCCGCCGCCTGCAAGGAGCGACAGGTCGACTGCGCCGCCTACTACACCACGCCGATGCAGCTCCAGCCGGTGTTCGCCGACATGGGCCACGAGCTCGGCGACTTCCCGGCCACGGACGAGGCGGCCGCGACCAACCTCGCCCTGCCCATGCACCCCAACCTCACCGAGGAGCAGGTCAAGGAGGTCGCGGAGGCCGTGGCGGCCGGGCTGGGCTGACCGCGCATCCGGCCCGCATAGCGGGCGTACCCTCAACCGGCGACACGTCGGCGCGGGGAGCGGCAGGCGTGACGGCGGCGGCGGCGAACCGGTGACGCGATGAGGATCTGGGTCGACATCACCGATGCGTCGGCCGTCGTCTTCTTCGCACCCATCGTGCGCCGGCTGGAGGACGCCGGGCACACGGTCACGCTCACCGCGCGGCGCTTCGCCGGCGCCGATCTCGTCTTGCGGCGCTACGGCCTCGGCGGCCTCCTCACCACACGGCACCGGGGCGGCGGCCTGGGTACGCGCGCCGTTGGCCTGGTGAACAGGACCGCGCAACTCCTGGGTTCTGCCGGGAGCGGCAGGTATGACGTGGCCGCCGGAAGCCACGCCAGCGACTTCGTGCTCACCGCCTGGACGCTGGCGGTCCCGCAGATGACGTTCCTGGACCCAGACCGCCTCGGGCGCAGCAACCTGATCAACGTTCGGCTCGTGGACGAGGTCGCCGTCCCCGAGGCGGTGCCCGTCGCCGGTCTCGCCGAACTGGGCGCCACGCGCGACAAGGTCTTCCGCTACCCGGGGTTCAGAGAGGAGTACTACCTCCACGATGCGCACCCGGACTCCGGTGTGCTCGCGCGGCTCGGTGTCGAGCGGCGGCACATCGTGGGCGTGGTCCGGACGCCGGCGCCCCCGATGCGGTTGCAGGCGGCCGCCGGCGTCCCGTCCGGAGAGGAGGCGCTCGTGCGGCTGGTCGCCGGGCTCGCCGGCCGCCGGAACCTCACGCTCGTCGTCGTGGCCAGAGACCAGGAGCAGCGCCGGCGTCTGCTGGCCCACGAGTTGCCCGGCGTGCTGGTGCCTGAAGGGCCTGTGGACGGCACCGGCCTTCTTGCCGCCGCCGACTTCGTCGTCGGGCTCGGCGGCGTGATGCTGCGCGAGGCCGTCGCGCTGGGCACACCCGCCTACACACTGGCGCCTTCGGCCGGCGCCGTCGAGGCGTCCTTGCTCGCCAACGGCCGGCTCAGACGGGTCGCGGGCCCCGACGACGTGATCGTGCGGAAGAAGGACCTTCGTACGGCGCTCTCACTGCCTCGTGATCCCGCACTCTTCGTCGACCGCCTCCTTGAGTTGGCGCGCCGGCGCCCACGACGGGCGCGCCTCGGTCGTCTCGTGCAGGACGCGTCGCACGAGGACCCGCCGCCGCTCCTCTGAGCCGCTCGCAGGCTCGTTGAGCGGCTCACCTGGGTGCGATAAGCTTTCCTTATGGATCTGCGCCAGCTCCGCCTGTTCTGCCGCATCGTGGACCGCAAGAGCTTCTCCCTCGCGGCGGACGAGATGCACATCACCCAGCCTGCCGCGAGCCAGCAGGTCCGCAGCCTCGAGCGCGAGCTCAAGACGGTTCTCCTCGACCGCTCGCGCCGCACGGTCGTCCCCACGGACGCCGGCCAGGTGCTCTACCGCTACGGCCGGGAGATCCTGGATCTCGACGAACGGGCTCGCACGGAGATCCTCGATCTCGGCGAACTCGTGGCCGGCAGGATCGTCGTCGGCGCATCGACAGGGCCGGGTGACAACGTACTGCCGTCCATGCTCACGCAGTTCAAGCGCGAGTTCCCAGGCGTGTCGATCGCCCTGCACGTGGACGACACCCACGCCGTGATCGAGCGGGTCCTCTCGCGGGAGTTCGAGATCGGTGCGGTCGGCGCCGTGACGCCCCGTCCGGAGCTGATCGCCGAGCCACTGGCACGTGACGAGATCGTGCTCGTGTGCGCGCCCACGCACCCGTGGGCCGCGCGCGAACGGATCACGCTCGACGAGGTCGTTGCCGAGCCGCAGCTCATGCAACAGCGGGGCGCCGGGGTGCGTATCGTCGTCGAGGACCACCTGCGTCGCGCCGGGGTGCGTCCCGAACGTCTCAACGTCGTCATGGAGATGGGTCTCATGGAGTCCGCCAAGCAGGCGGCAATCGCCGGCGGCGGCGTGACCTTCCTCAGCAGCTGGGCGATCGGACCGGACGTCGAGCACGGCACGCTCAGCGTGGTGCCCATCGAGAGCTTCCGCATCCTGCGCGACTTCTACACGGTGCGCTCCAAGACGCGTGTGCTGAGCCGTGCCGCCGAGGCTCTGCTCGCGTACTTCCGCGAGCAGTACGCGGCCTCCGGCGACGGCTCGCCACCGGAGGCGTCCCCGGCCGGCTCCGCCGGCCGATGAGCCGGGACTCCTCGAGGACGAAGCCGGCGCACACGCCTCAGGACTTCCGGCCCACACTGCCTGTCGTCTGACGCGAGCCCAGGCAGAGCAGACGGAGAACCCTCACTCCATATCCATTTCGCATGCGGCGCCGTCGATCCATAAGGTCTGCTTCTCTTTCACGCGTGAGCACGGGCCGCACGCTCGACGTACATGTCGCCTGATTCCGTCAGCTTATTTGACAGATAAGGAAACGGCTCCCATACTCGCGCCCATTCGAGGCCGCCCGAGGCCTTCCACGACGGGGCGAGGACATGAGCCACCGAGACGGCGACACGCAGACCTTCCCAGCTCCGGCGGCAGACCCGACGTGGGCGACCGCCGCCGCGCAGGCGGACGTCGACGTGTTCGACCGTGAGATCGACCGCACGATCCCGCCGTTTCGCCCCGGCCCCGAGCCCTCCGGGCTCCCCGCCGGGGCCTGGCTCCGCCGCTGGGGCGCCGGCCTCGCCGGCTGGGGCCTGGTCGTCCTCGTCGTCTACCTGACGCTCGGACAGAACCTCAACGGCTACCTCAGCGTCGCCGGCCTCATGATCGGCTTCCTCGTCGGCCTCACCGGCATGGGTGGCGGAGCGCTCATGACCCCGGTGCTCATCTTCTTCTTCGGCTTCGAGCCGACCATGGCGATCGGCACCGACGTCACCTACGCCGCCGTCACCAAGATCGCCGGCTCGTGGAAGCACTGGCGCCAGGGCTCCGTGGACATCCCCCTGGCGCTCTGGCTGGCGCTCGGCAGCATCCCTGCCTCACTGATCGGAGTGGCGACCATCGCCTACGTCAAGACGAACTACGGCACGGCGCTCATCAACGGGGTCCTCTACAAGGCGATCGGCTCCGCGCTCATGCTGGTCGGCGTGTTGCTCATCGTGAAGGTCGTCATGCACGTCGACGCCGCCCACCGGCGCGAGAACATCCGCATGACGCGCAGGCTCAAGACGATGACCGTCCTGCTGGGTCTCTGCACCGGCTTCATCATCGGGTTCACGTCAGTCGGCAGCGGCACGCTGCTGGCCGTCTTCCTCATCCTGTTCTATCCGTTGACCACGGACAGGATCATCGGCACGGACATCTTCCACGCGATGATCCTGCTCGTGATCACCGGCCTCGCTCAGATCGGCGTCGGCAACGTCGACCTCTGGATGGTCGCTTCGCTGCTGATGGGCTCCATCCCCGGCGTGCTGCTCGGCTCGCAGCTCACCGTGAAGGCGCCGACCCGCGTGCTGCGCAGTATCCTCGCCGCGGTGCTGTTCCTCAGCGGGCTGGCGCTCGTCTTCAAGTAGCCGTGCACGACCGGCGGCGAGGCTCGCGGGGGCCCTCCCCGGCGGGCTGTCTGGTACCATCAAGCGAGCGCCGGCCGAGCGGCGCGACGACACGGGAGGGATGACCGATGTTCGAGTTCCTGACGCTCCCCGAGCGCACC
>DAIQNY010000067.1:0-14264 GCA_036788155.1 Actinomycetota bacterium
TAGGTGCCGCGGCCGGCCGCGGCGGCGGCGAGCAGGAAGCGCGCCGCGGTGCCCGCCTCGGCGCAGTGCACGGTGGCGTCGGCGGTCGGGAACGGCCCGCCTGCGCCCCGGACGAGCAGGGCCGAGTCGAGACGCTCCACCGCGACGCCGAGGCTGCGCAGGCCGGCGGCGAAGGCGTCCGTGTCGCCGGCCTCGAGCGCCCCGTGCAGAACGGACTCGCCCGACGCGAGCCCGGCGAGGAGCAGTGCCCGGTTGGTCACACTCTTGGAGCCGGGCACGCGCACGCAGGCATCGAGTCCGGCTCGAGCGGGACGGATGCTGCGGGTTCGGCCGGCGCGGGCGTTCATCGCCCGCATGATACCGCAGCGCCTACCGCAGCTCGTCCGCGACGAACCGGGCGAGGGCGTCGATCTGCGCGGCGGTCAGCGAGCCCGAGAAGCTCGGCATCCCGTCGCCGCCCTCCCGGACCTGCTCGCGGATGCGGTCCACGTTGTCCTCGCCGGCGATGGCCGGCGCACTGCCGCCGCCGCCGCTCGGGCCGTGGCAGCCGGCGCAGTTGTCGGTGTACAGGGCGGCGGCCTCCTCGCCGGCCCCTCCCGAAGGTGTCTCCGTCGCCGTCGGCGTGTCCGTGGGAGGGGTCACCTCGCTCGGCGACGCCGCCGGAGTGACGCCGCCGTCCCCGGCCGGCTCGTCGCCGCAGCTGGCGAGCCCGAGGGCGAGGATCAGCGCGAGCGCGAGCACCAGCACGTGACGTCTCATCCCAGCTCCTTTCCTGTTGACTGGTCCACCGTACCCCGCAGATCCCTGGTGTACAGCTCGTAGGCCGACGTGGCTTGCATCCCGGCACGCTCGTACAGGCGCAGCGGTCTCGTCGCGCCCTCGGCGTCCACGCCGAGGTCCACGCGCAGCCGGCCTCGCGCGAAGAACGCGGCGAGGGCGCGGGCGAGCAGCGCGCTGCCGACGCCTCGCCGGCGCCAGGGGCGGCGCACGCCGAGTCCCTTGATCCAGCCGAGGTCGCCGTGGTCGTAAGCGACGAGCGCCCCGGCGGCCTGGTCGCCGTCCCAGGCGATCCACCAGAGGTCCGGGTCGAAGTCGGCATGGCCGATCAGGCGGGCGCGCCAGGCGTCAAAGGGCTCCTCGCTCTGCTGGAAGTGATCGACGAAGGCTTCGTTCATGAGGTCGTACAGGACGTGCTCGTCGGCCTCGAGCGCGAAGGGACGGATCTCGAGGCCTTGCGGCGCCGGGGAGAACGGTGCGCCGTCAGAGAGGTCCGCCGTCATCCGGTAGACCGTGCGCTTGAGGGTGTACCCATGCCGCCGCAGCAGATCGCGCTTGGCCCGGTTGCGGGAGATGCAGAACACGTCGAGGGTGGGGTCGGCGTAGCCGCGTTCCACGGCAAGGCGGGCGGCGCGGCGCTCCGCGAGCCCGAGCAGCCGGCCGGGGAGCTCGGGCTCGTGACGCTGCGGATGCACCCAGAGATCGGCTTCCAGCTCGCCGGTGCGGAACTGGTCGCCTGCGTAGGCGTAGCCGACGAGTCCGGGGGGACCCTCCGCCACCCAGGCGTCCCGCGCCGGATCGAACCCTTCCATCGACCAGTCGTTCTCGAGGTCTTCGAGAGTGCTGTCCGGCTCGCCGGTCTCGGCCACGTCGCAGGCGCACAGCAGGTCGACGATCTCGGGCATGTCGCCGCGCGTGGCGGGGCGGATGCGACTGGGTGCGTTCATATGGTCCCGGTCGCGTCCCTCGTCAGCGTGATGGTCTCGTCGTAGTCCTCCCCGCCCGGAGCGGTGCCGACGATGCGCAAGGCAAGACCGGCTTCGCCCGCGCTGCTGAGGACCAGCCTGAAGTCCCCGGCCAGGGCCTGGAGGGTGGCCTTGAAGACCTTCGCGTTCTCCTCTCCGGCCATCTGCGAGAAGTCGTCCATGGTGATGACGAGGTCCTTGCCGTCTATGTGCGCGGGCACGGTGATCGTCTGCGAGGGGTCGTTCCCCGTCATGGCGACGGAGAACGTCTCGCCGTTCCTTGTCACCTGGAGTGTGGCGATCCCACGGTCTGTGGCGGCGGTCCAGCGCCCGAGGAACTCCTCACCGGTCGTGGCCGGGCCTCTGAGCGCGAAGAACCAGACGAGGATGATGGCGACGACGGCGACGACCCCGGCGACGACGACGAGGCTGATGAGGCCGTCCCTGCCGCCGGCGTGCCGGCCGGCCGGCACAGCCGCCTGCGGCTGGTGCTCCGGCCCCCACTGCCCAGGACCGCCGTACGCCGGCGAGCTCCCGTACGCCGGCGAGCCTCCGTAGGCCGGCTGGCCGTAGCCTGGGCCCGAGTCGTACCGTCCGGAGTCCGGTGCCGCCGGCATTCCTGCGCCGGCCACGGGCGCCCCGCATGCGCCGCAGGTCCAGTCGCCTTCTTTGATCGGAGCGTTGCAGCTCGGGCACTCAGTCATTCAGGTCTCCCTCGGGGACGCGGCCGCGCGGCCGCTTCTCCCGCGCGCGGCCGTCGTCTCACTCTATCGGCTCACCGGCCGGACTCCCTGAAGGCCTGGTCCGGCGGATGAGGACGGCGCCGCGCCGCCGGCGCGGGACGCGCCGGCGGCCGCTTCAGAACTCGAGGTTCTCCAGCCGGTCGAAGATGACGTCGCGACCGGCCCGGTACTGGTCGGGGTCCATGGCGGCGTCGACCTCCGCCGGCGTCATGACTCCCATGGCCTCGTCCGAGGCCTTGATGAGGTCGCCGAAGTCGACGCCCGCGCGCCAGGCCCGCATGGCCGCGTCCTGCACCACGCGGTAGGCGTCCTCGCGCAGCATGCCCTTGTCGACGAGGGCCAGCAGGACCGCCCCGCTGAACACGAGGCGGTAGCTCTGGCCCAGGTTCGCCAGCATGCGTGCCTCGTCCACGACGAGGTTCTCCATGAGCCTCGTGAACTTCTGCAGCATGTAGTCGAGCAGGATCGTGCTGTCCGGCAGCACCACGCGCTCGGCCGAGCTGTGGCTGATGTCGCGCTCGTGCCACAGGGCGACGTTCTCCATCCCGACGAGGGCGTTGCCCCGCAGGACCCTGGCGCAGCCCGCCATGCGCTCGCTCAGGATGGGGTTGCGCTTGTGCGGCATGGCGGACGAGCCCTTCTGGCCCTTGCCGAACGCCTCCTCGGCTTCGCGCACCTCCGTGCGCTGCAGGTGGCGGACCTCGGTGGCGAACTTCTCGATGCTGGCGCCGATGATGGCGATGCAGCTGAGGAAGGCGGCGTGGCGGTCGCGCTGCACCACCTGGTTGCTGATGGGCTCGCGGCCGATGCTCAGCTCCTGGCAGACCAGGTCCTCGACTCTGGGGTCGATGTTGTTGTAGGCGCCGACGGCGCCGCTGATCTTGCCCACGGAGGCGTTGACGGTGACGACGCGCATGCGCTTGAGGTGCCGGCTCACCTCGAAGGCCCACATCCCCAGCTTCATCCCGAAGGTGATGGGCTCGGCATGGATACCATGGGTGCGGCCGACCTCCACGGTGTCCCGGAACTCGAAGGCGCGCCTCTTGAGCACCTCGCCAAGATCGACCAGGTCGCGCTCGAGGAGCAGGCCGGCGCGCTTGAGCTGCAGTGCCAGCGCCGTGTCGAGCATGTCGCTGCTCGTCATGCCGTAGTGGACGTACTTGCTGGCGTCGCCGACGTGCTCGGCGACGTTCGTGAGGAACGCGATGACGTCGTGATTGGTGGTCGCCTCGATCTCGTTGACGCGGGCGACGTCGAAGGCGGCCTTCGTCTCGATCTCCTTGACCGCGTCGTCGGGGATCTTGCCCAGCCTGTTCCAGGCCTTGACTGCGGCGATCTCCACGTCGAGCCAGGCCTGCATCCTCGCCTCGTCCGTCCAGATCGCGCCCATCTCGGGGAGCGTGTAGCGCTCGATCATCGGGTCCCTCCGCGGCCGCCGGCGTCACGGCTGGACCGGCAATGCCGCCGGCCGCCGTCTTCTGTCGGGCGATTGTCTCACAGAGGCACGCAGGGACGACACGCGCTGTGGGCCTCGCTCCACAGGGGCGCCGAGGCCCGCCACGGGTCTTCGTCTTCCGCTGGGGCACGGTCTGGTTTCGGCGCCGCTCCGGGGGGAGAATCAACCGGGGAAGGCGGCACGGCCGCCGCGAGGCCGAACGGGAGGGGCGAGGATGCCGACGGAAGAGGAACTGCGCGATCAAGCTATCAAGGCGATCAAGAAGAAGCGCGACTTCTGGAACCACGTGATCGCCTACTGCATCGTCAATGCCTTCCTGGTGGTCATCTGGTACTGGAACGGGGCCGGGTACTTCTGGCCGGGCTGGGTGCTGGCCGGCTGGGGCATCGGAGTGGCGTTCAACGCCTGGGACGCCTACGGCCGAGGGAGCCGGCCTATCGGCGAGGACGAGATCCAGCGGGAGATGGACCGGCAGCGGCGCGGCTGACGCCGCCGATCGCGCCGCCGGATCTTCGGGCCGTTCGCGCCGAGGAGAGACGGACCCCGGGCTGACCGCGAGGGTCGGCCCGGGCCCCGTCCGTCTCCGGCGTCACTGGCCGATCGTGGCGCCGTCCGAGAGGCGGGCGGTGAGCGTGTACGCCGCGCCGCCGTCCAGCCGCTCGTACGTGAAGTCGCCGGGGTCGTCGCCCTGCTCCATGGGGCCGCCGGTGAACGGGTTGGACGGCCAGCGCACCATCTGGCCGAGCAGACCGTCTGCGGCGACCTCCCGGGCCGGCGGGTACTGCTCGCCGCCGCCGGCCTTCCACATCGCGAGGCCTCGTTCCAGGACGGCCAGACCGGCGGCGACAGAGGCGTCCGCGTACTGCGTCTCGTCCACGCGCTTGAGCACCACCGACTGGGGCGACGCGAACATCGTGCCGGAGAACGTCAAGTCGAGCTGGTCCTGCCCTGCCGGCGTCAGCGTCATCATGACGGCGTGCGAGTCGACGATCAGGGAGTCGCCCTCCTTGACGGCGTCTCCCGCCGGCGCGTCTGGATTGGTGAGGACGACGTACTCGTCGCCGTCCTTGCCGACCTGCACCATCGTCATCCCGTCAGGAGACCCGCCGCCGAGCCAGAACCCGACCAGCGGGTCGTCGGCCCTGGCCTCTCCGCCGCAGGCGGCGAGCGCCGCCGTCAGGGCCGCTGTGACGAGGACGGCGGCGGTCAGCGCGGCGAGGACGCTCCGCCGGCGCCGCCGGCGCGTCATTCCGCCTCGACGCGATTCACGCACGACAGGCGATCGCCTCGATCTCGACGTGCAGGTCCTTGGGGAGGCGCGCCACTTCCACCGTCGAGCGCGCTGGGTACGGCTCCGTGAAGAACTCGGCATACACCTCGTTGACGGCGCCGAACTCGTCCATGTCCTTGAGGAAGATGGTCGTCTTGACGACATCATCGAGCGTCAGCCCGGCCGCCTCGAGCGTCACGCGCAGGTTCTCCAGCGCCTTGCGTGCCTGGTCCTTGGGCGTGTACCCGACGATCTTGCCGTCCGGATCCAGAGGGACCTGGCCGGCGACGAAGACGAAGTCGCCGGCGCCGACGGCGGGCGAGTACGGGCCGACGGCCGGGGCGCCGTCGGGCGACGCGAAGACCTGCTTCTCCATGATCCGTCCTTTCGTGTGTGGAGCCTGGGTCAGGCGAGCAGCGCGCGCACCGCCACGTAGGCCAGCGCGACGGCGATGAGCAGCACCGCGACGTAGAGGAAGCCCGAGATGGTCCGGGGGCTCGGCGGCTTCTGGTCCCTGGGCACCTGCGACCCTCAGTAGCGTTGCGCGATGGCGGCCACCTGGAGCCGCGCACCGCCGGGCAACCATGGTACACCGGCGACGGTGAGGGCGGGATACGGCGGGGCGAAGCGCTCGCGGATCGCCGTATCCACGGCCGCTCGGTCGGCCTGGTGCACGAGGTAGACGTCGAGGCTCACCACGTGCTCGAACGAGAGCCCCGTGGAGCGCAGCTGGTGCGCCAGGTTGTCGAAGGCGCGGCCGGCCTGGCCGGCCGCGCCTTCATCCACGAGCTGCCCGTGCCCGTCGAGCGGGAGCTGGGCGGAGACGAAGACCAGATGCCCGGCGGAGATGCCGGGGGAAGCCGCGCCTGGCGGTCCCGGCGCCCTGGACGACCTGATCGCATGCCTGCCCATGTGCCGAGTGTTCCCCGCACGGCCCCTGGCCGTGCGCGCCCGGACCGTCGCCCGTTCGCCGACCTCCGGTGCGCCCTTGCCCCGGATCAGACGTCCAGGATCCTGGCGGCGAGGATGGCGGCGTTGCGGGCGCCGTTGATGGCCACGCACGCCACCGGTACCCCGGGCGGCATCTGCACGATGCTGAGCAGCGAATCCATGCCACCGAGGTCGCTCGTCTTGATCGGGACGCCGATGACCGGCAGATTCGTGTAGGCAGCGAGCACACCGGGGAGCGCTGCCGCCTTGCCGGCGCCTCCGATGAGCACCTTGAGCCCGCGGCTCTGGGCGGTCCTGGCGTAGTGCGCCACCTTGTCCGGGTCGCGGTGGGCGGAGAGCACGTTGATCTCGTAGCTGATCTTGCGCTCCTCGAGCTCGGCGGCCGCCTTCTGCATCACCTCGCGGTCGCTCTCGCTGCCCATGACGATGCCGACGAGGACGGGGTCCAGCCGGATGCCCTGGAGGATGGCCTCGACCTCAGTCCTGGTTTCTTCCACTTCGCGTCTCCTTTGCCGGCCGGTCAATGCCGGCGCCGTGGTGTCGGTCCCCGGCCGCGCCGGTGCTGGATCCCCTGCAGCTGCTCTCGTCGTCCTTCGGTCTCGAGCCGGCCTCAGGCGAGCTCGAGGCCGCGGGGGAACAGGTCGAGCTCGCCCGCCCGCGCCTTGACGGCTCGCTCGGCGATGTCCGGACGGACCTGCATGCCGTCGAAGGCGATCCTGCCGACGGCCTCGTACGCGCGCTCGCGGGCGGCGGCGAACCCGTCCCCGAGCGCGCTCACGGCGAGGACGCGGCCGCCGGCCGTGACGACCTGACCGTCCTGCAGCGCCGTCCCGGCGTGGTAGACGGTCACGTCGTCCAGCGCGGCGGCCTCGGCGAGGCCGCCGATGACGTCGCCCTTGTGGCTGCTCGCCGGGTATCCGGCCGAGGCGAGCACGACGGTGACGCAGTCCTGCGGCTTCCAGAGCGCCTTGGCGCCGCCCAGGCCGCCGTCGGCGGCGGCGGCGCACAGCTCCAGCAGGTCGCTGTCCAGCCGCGGCAGCACCGCCTGCGTCTCCGGGTCGCCGAAGCGGCAGTTGAACTCCAGCACCTTGATGCCGGCCTCCGTCACGATGAGGCCGGCGTACAGCACCCCGCGGTAGGTCACGTCGCGTCTGCGGAGCGCGGCCACGACCGGCTCGACCACGTGTTCCATGGCCGCGTCGACGGCCTTCTGCTCGAACCCGGGTACCGGGCAGTAGCTGCCCATGCCCCCCGTGTTGGGACCCTGGTCGCCGGCGAAGATGCGCTTGTAGTCCTGCGCCGGCGCGAGCGGCACCGCCGTCTCGCCGTCGCAGAGCACGAGCAGCGAGACCTCGGAACCGGTGAGGTACTCCTCGGTGATGAGCACGTCGCCGGCCGCGCCGAACTCGCGGCTCACGAAGCAGGACTCGATGGCGGCCCGCGCCTCGGCCTTGTCGCCGCAGATGAGGACGCCCTTGCCGGCGGCGAGGCCGTCGGCCTTGACGACCAGCGGGTAGTCCTCGCGGCCCTCGACGTCGGCGAGGGCCGTCTCAAGAGCCGTATGCCGCCGGTACGCGCCGGTGTCGACGCCGCCGTCGGCCATGACCTCTTTTGCGAACACCTTGCTGCCCTCGAGCTGAGAGGCCTCCCTGTTGGGGCCGAAGACCGCGAGCCCGTGTTCCTCGAAGAGATCGGTGAGCCCGATCACGAGCGGCGCTTCGGGGCCCACGACGGTGAGGTCGACCTGCTCGCGGCTGGCGAAGTCGAGCAGCGCGGGCAGATCGTCGGCGGCGATCGGGATGTTGTCGGACTCGGCGGCGGTGCCGGCGTTGCCCGGGGCGCAGAAGATGCGTTCGGCGAGCGGGGACTGGGCGAAGGAATGGACGAGGGCGTGCTCTCTGCCGCCGCCGCCCACCACGAGCACGCGCATGAGGCCTCCGAGTGGTGGATCCTGCCGCCGGGCGGCGCTGCCGCCGGCCCGGCCCGACGACGGAAGTCTACTCGGGCCGGGCGCGGCGGGAAAGGCCGGTCATTGGCTCGCCCCGGCCTCAGATCGACTTCTGGTACACGCGGAACGCCGTCGTCGCCAGCCAGCCGCACACGAGCGTGAAGAGGACCAGCCAGCCCATCCGGCTGAGCACCACGCTCCAGTCGGGGCCGGCGGTCAGCGCCTCGCGTCCGGCCGTGACGGCCCACTCGACCGGGTTGTAGGTCGCGATGTTCTGCATCCAGCCCGGCATGAGCGCCCTCGCCATGAAGACCGAGCTCATGAAGGTCAGCGGCAGCAGCACAAAGTTGCTGACGGCCACCATGGTCTCCACGTTGCGGCTGAGCACGCCGATGGCGTTGCTCAGGGCCCCGACCGCGGTACCGAGCAGCACTGAACCCAGGGTGAGCGCGGCGATGCCGAGCACGCCGCCCGGGTACTCCGCTCCCACGATGAGCCCCAGTGTGACGATGATGACGGACTGGATGACGCCCACGACGGCGCCCTGCAGCAGGCGCCCGGCGATGATGGAGCCGCGGCTCGCCGGGCTCACGAGGAACCGGTCCACGACGCCGCGGTCGATGTCCTCGATGAGGTCCATGCCGCTCCAGCCCGCGCTGAACAGGCAGGTCATGACGACGATGCCCGGCGTGAGGAAGTCGATGTAGCTCGCCGCGCCGAACCCGGGGATCTCGACGATCTTGCGGAACAGCGCGCCGTACAGCAGCAGCCACACGATGGGCTGCACCAGCGAGATGAGGATCCAGGCGGGCTGCCGCAGCAGGTTGCGGAAGTGCCGCTGGGTCATGAACAGGGTGTCGGTGATCATGTGGGTCATGCCTTCTTGACCTCCTCGTCGGCCTCGTTGAAGGCGCGACCGGCGTACCGCAGGTAGACATCGTCGAGGGACGGACGCGACACGGTGACCGAGGCGACCTTGACGCCCTCGGCCTCGAGCGCGGCGAGCACGGCCGGCACGGCACGCGCGCCGCTGTCCGTGCGCGCGTGCAGCGCGCGTCCGTCCACGCCCACGTCGTAGAGGTGCTCGGACACCTTGTCGAGGGCGCGGCGGACTTCGCCGTCGAGCTCCTGCTCCTCCAGCTCGACGGCGATGGCGTCACCGCGCAGCTCGCCCTTGAGCTCGTCGGGCGAGCCCTCGGCGACGACGAGCCCGCGGTCAACGATCGCCAGCCGCCGGGCGAGATCGTCGGCCTCGTCCATGTAGTGCGTGGTCATGAGGATGGTGAGGCCCTCGTCGCCGGCGAGGCGCGCGATTTCCTTCCACATGTCGGCGCGCGCCTCCGGGTCGAGCCCCGTGGTCGGCTCGTCGAGGAACAGCACCTGCGGCTGGTGCATGAGGCCGACGGCCACGTCCAGCTTGCGCTGCATGCCGCCGGAGTAGCCCTTGACGGTGCGGTCGGCGGCGTCGGCGAGGCCGAAGCGCTCGACGAGTTCTTGCGCCCGCGAGCGCAGCGCGCCGCCGCGCATGCCGTACACGCGCCCCTGCAGGAGCAGGTTCTCACGGCCGGTGGCCTGCAGGTCGAGCCCGGATTTCTGCGCCACGCAGCCGATGGCCAGGCGCACCTTGGCCGGGCTCTTGAGCACGTCGTGGCCGGCCACGAAGGCCTCGCCGGCGTCGGGACGCGACAGCGTCGTCAGGATCTTGACCGTGGTCGACTTGCCGGCGCCGTTGGGGCCGAGCAGGCCGAACACGGTGCCCGCGGGCACGGACAGGCTCACCCCCTTGAGCGCCTGCACGTCGCCCTTGTAGGTCTTCGTGAGACCGCGGACTTCGATGGCGTTGTCCATACCGTCCTTCCTTCCTTGTACCGGCGCGCGCGCCCATGCTCGTCGGCGCCGGTCGGGTCTTCGTTGGAAACGCAGTCTAGCGCTAAATGTTAGACTGTCAAATCATCAATATGTGGTACCATACGTACAGCGAAGAAAAATCGACTGCACCGGGCGCGATGAGCGGTGTCCGTCATCGCCTACGTTCCAGTGTTCCCGCGTCCGTTGGGAGGTGTGGCATGAGCGAGCGCAACGCGCAGCACGCGCGACTCATCGACGAGGTCGACCTGGAGCTCACGGAGCTCCGCCGGGCCGGCGACCAGCTCGACGAGGCGGTGGCCCTGCAGTTCGGGCTCAACCGAACCGACCTGCGCTGTCTCGTCATCCTGTACCGTCGCGGCCGCCTGACGGCTGGGGAGCTGGCCGAGGAGAGCGGCCTCACTCCGGGCGCCATCACCACGGTGCTGGACAGGCTGGAGCGCGGAGGATGGGCCAACCGCGTACCTGACCCGGCCGACAGGCGGCGTGTGTTGGTGGTCTCCACCGTGGCCACGCGGGAGATCGGCGCGCGCATCCAGGGCGAGGTGGAGCTGGCCACGCGCCGGCTGCTAGATGACCAGCCGTCGGACCAGCTCACCGTGATCCGCGACTACCTTCGGGGCACGCGCGAGGTGTACGAGGCGCAGGTGGCGCAGCTCACCGCCGAGGGCGCTCCTGGAGCCAACCCGCGCGAGAGCCAAAAGGAGGGCATCACGCTGGGCGTCGTGATTGCCGGCGGCAAGGCCAAGCCGGCTGAGAGCTCGGCCCCACTGGACGCGGCGGCCGGACGGCTCGAGTTCACCAAGGGCGCCGCCAAGGTGAGCATCAAGGGCGACCCCGCGGTCACCGGGCTGTACCATGCGCGCTTCGACGGCCCCGTGCCCGAGATCAAGGTGGACGGCGGCACCGTCACCGTGCAGCAGCGCCGCCGGTTCCGGCCCTTCGACTGGCGCGCACAGTCCGCCGACTTCTCGCTCAGCACCGCCGTGCCCTGGGACATCTCGCTGCGTGGCGGCATGTGGAAGCTGAGCGCGGACCTCCGGGCGCTGCGCGTCACCAGTCTTGAGGTGGGCGGCGGCGCCAGCGACATCGAGATCTGGTTGCCCGAGCCTGTGGGAACCGTGCCCGTGCGCGTGTCGGGCGGCGCCAGCAAGGTCGTCCTGCGCCGCCCCAAGGGCGCCGAGGCTCGCGCGGAGGTCAGCGGCGGCGCGAGCCAGCTCCAGTTCGACGACCAGCGCCTGGGCGCCGTGGGCGGACGCACCGTGCTGGCCACGTCCGGCTTCGCCGACGCGGCCGACCGCTACGAGATCCGCTTCAGCGGCGGCGCCAGCCAGCTGACGGTGACGACCGTCTGACGAGCGCGGCTTGCGGCTCGGCGGCCAGACGGTCAGGCCGTAGGGACCACTCCAGCATACGCCGGGGCGAAGAGCGCCGGCGCGCCGCCCGTGTGCAGGACCACGACGGTGTCGTCCGGCGCGACCGTCCCGGCGCTCACGAGATCCGGCAGAGCGGCTACGGCCTTCGCAGTGTACACCGGGTCCAGCACGAGCCCGGCGGTGCGGAGCGCAGTCGCGATGGCCGCAGAAGCAGGGTCCGACACCTGCCCGTATCCGGGGCCCGCGCCGTCCACGAGCACGACCTCCTCGGGCTGTACTCGATCCTCCCTGCCGAGCAGCGCGAGGCAGTCGTCGGCCAGGGACGCCACACGCTCCCGCAGCGTCCCCGCGCCCTTGGCGACGTCGACCCCGATCACGCGCGGCCCGTGGCCGGCCACCGCGCGCCCTGCCAGCAGGCCCGCCTGGGTGCCGCCGGAACCGCTCGCCGTCACGACCCAGTCGGCGGTCGATCCGGCGGTGTCGAGCTGGGTACAGAGCTCCAGATAGGCCTCGGCGTAGCCGACCGCGCCGAGCGGCATCGATGCGCCCATGGGGATCAAGTAGGGACTGCGTCCATCGGCGCGCAGCTCCGCCACGAGCTGGGACGCAGCGCGGTCGAGCGACGCCCAGTCGTCCTGCGCAACGAAGCGAAGGTGCGCTCCGGCCAGCAGGTCCAGCGTCAGATTGCCGCCCCGCATCCGGTCCGGGTCGCCGCCCAGCACGAGATACGCCTCGAGCCCGGTCAGGCAGCCGCAAACCGCCGTGAGGCGGGCGTGGTTGGACTGCACGGCGCCGATGGTCACTACGCAATCGGCCCCGTCGGCCAGCGCCTCGGCGAGCACGTACTGCAGCTTGCGGACCTTGTTGCCGCCGAGGCCGGGCCCCGCCAGATCATCCCGCTTCACGAGCAGAGGGGCGCTCAGGCCCAGCGCCCGACCCAGCTCGCGCTCCGTCTCGAGCGGCGTGCCCAGAGCGCCCAGGTCGACCCTGGCCAGCTTCCCGAGGCCCGCCCTGATGTCGGATCGCCCACGCGGAGTGATCATCGTCTCGTCGCCATCCTGATGGGTTGCGGCGCCGGGCGCCGCGTCTGCCGGGAGCGACCGCCTCGGTCGCGCATCGTGTTGCGGTCAGGATGCCGATTGGCGGCAGAAGGAGTCAAGCAGGCGCGTCTCGCAGACTCGGCCCGCCCGAAGCTCAGGCACGCCCTGGAGCTTCTTCGTCGTCTCTCATATCGAGCTGGGGATCAGTTATATCCCCCCTGATCGATCACGGCGATGGATTGTTTCAATCCCCGGCCGGCCCGAAGACCGGCCGCCACCACCGGACGCTACGTCGTCGGCGTCTCTGGCTACACGTTTCAATCCCCGGCCGGCCCGAAGACCGGCCGCCACGGTACCGCCTGCCGCGCTCGAGGCTATGCACGACATGTTTCAATCCCCGGCCGGCCCGAAGACCGGCCGCCACAGGACGGCCTGCTGGACACGCTCGGCATGCTCAACGTTTCAATCCCCGGCCGGCCCGAAGACCGGCCGCCACACGCGGAACGGCGCAGCCTCGCGCGCGCGCATACCGTTTCAATCCCCGGCCGGCCCGAAGACCGGCCGCCACGGCGTCCTCGGCGGCGACGATCTGGTTGTAGTAGTTTCAATCCCCGGCCGGCCCGAAGACCGGCCGCCACTCTCCAGCCCCGCGATCTCCGCTTTGCTCCCGCGGTTTCAATCCCCGGCCGGCCCGAAGACCGGCCGCCACCGCCTTCATCGGCTACTTCGGGAGGACCTGACGTGTTTCAATCCCCGGCCGGCCCGAAGACCGGCCGCCACCAGGAGCCCGCTCCGGCGCACCATGTGACCGCAGTTTCAATCCCCGGCCGGCCCGAAGACCGGCCGCCACTGGTCAGCTCGGCGGCCGGGATGTCGCCCATGCGTTTCAATCCCCGGCCGGCCCGAAGACCGGCCGCCACCCGAACTCGTCGCGCACTGAGCCGTCGTTCTCAAGTTTCAATCCCCGGCCGGCCCGAAGACCGGCCGCCACGACCGGGGTCCGCGGCTTCACTTCGCGGGCCACGTAGTTTCAATCCCCGGCCGGCCCGAAGACCGGCCGCCACTGCCCTGCGCGGGAGTCATGCAGGGGTCGCACATGTTTCAATCCCCGGCCGGCCCGAAGACCGGCCGCCACGCCGCCGCCGCTCTCACGACTGACGACGTAGCAGTTTCAATCCCCGGCCGGCCCGAAGACCGGCCGCCACGTCCGGGGACACTTCTTCGGCCACCTGCCGCAGTCGTTTCAATCCCCGGCCGGCCCGAAGACCGGCCGCCACCTACTTCACGGAGGACCGCGACGGGGACGGGTGGTTTCAATCCCCGGCCGGCCCGAAGACCGGCCGCCACCCCACGGCATGCGGCGTATAGATGGCTGGACGGACGTTTCAATCCCCGGCCGGCCCGAAGACCGGCCGCCACGTCGGCGCTCGACAAGTGGCTGGCCGGCGAGTACGTTTCAATCCCCGGCCGGCCCGAAGACCGGCCGCCACCGGCAGGGTCTCCGGCGGCTATGAGCTTGTGTCCGTAGTTTCAATCCCCGGCCGGCCCGAAGACCGGCCGCCACCTGCGCCCGGCGGGTTGCGCATCTGACCGACAACCCGGTTTCAATCCCCGGCCGGCCCGAAGACCGGCCGCCACCTCGTTCAACGCTGCATTCGTGGCGCTCATGTTCACGTTTCAATCCCCGGCCGGCCCGAAGACCGGCCGCCACACGCTGCCGGCCTCGAGCGAGTTCTTCCACCGAGACCGGTTTCAATCCCCGGCCGGCCCGAAGACCGGCCGCCACTGCCGGGCGACCACGAACCTCCTCCACACGCCGGGTTTCAATCCCCGGCCGGCCCGAAGACCGGCCGCCACTCGACGAGCTCCTTG
>DAIQNY010000068.1:0-14221 GCA_036788155.1 Actinomycetota bacterium
ATGCAGGCCCGCTGGGGTACGCATGGCGAGCACTCCGTGATCGCCCTCGTCCCCAGCAGCGTCGAGGAGTGCTACACGCTCACCATAGAGGCGTTCAACCTGAGCGAGCAGTACCGCACGCCGGTCATCCTGCTCTCGGATGCCCTCATCGGCCACATGCGCGAGGCGGTGGTCTTGCCCGACCCGGCGGCACTGCGCATCGCGGAGCGCGGTATGCCCGATTGCGATCCGGCCGAGTACGACACCGTCACCAGCACACTCGACAACATCCTGCCACGTCCGCCGCTGGGCTCCCCGTTCCGGGTGCACGTGACCGGGCTGGTCTACAACAGGCGCAGCGGCACGCCGGATACGAGCGATCCGGCCGCCGCCGCCGATCTGGGGCGGTACCTGCGCGAGAAGATCTACCATCACCGCGACGCCATCGTCCGTGTCGAAGAGGTCGAGATGGACGGAGCCGAGGTCGCGATCTTCGCCTACGGCTCCGTCGCCCGCTCGGCCATGGCCGTGGTTCGCAGGGCGCGCGCGCAGGGCGTCCGCGTCGGCCTCGTCCGGCCCATCACCCTGTGGCCGTTCCCCACCGCTGCCGTCGAGCGCATGGCCAAGCAGGTACGCACGGTCATCGTGCCGGAGATGAACATCAAGCAGATGAGCTGGGAGGTCCAGGCCGCGGTGAACGGCCAGGCCAAGGTCGTGGACTACGGGCGTGTCGACGGCAAGCTCATCACGCCCGACGAGATCTTCGAGCTCGTCAAGCCCGAGTTCTACTACCACAAGTGGGAGGAGCGATGAGCGCGCTGGTCGACGAGCGGCGGCTGGAGGCGTCGCCGACGGGCGACTACAGGCTGCCGCGCATCAAGCCGCACACCACGTCACAGATCAGGGCACACCTCCGCTCGGCCAAGACGCTCTGGTGCCCCGGCTGCTCCAACGGCACCATCACCCGGGCCCTCGTCGACGCCATCGTCGGTCTGGAGCTCGATCAAGAGAGGGTCGTCGTGGTCGCCGGGATCGGCTGCAGCGGGCGGATCAGCGCATACCTCGACTACTCGACCGTCCACACCGCCCACGGACGGGCGCTCGCGGTGGCGACGGGCGTCAAGGCGGCGGACCCGTCGCTGCACGTCATCGTGGCCATGGGCGACGGAGACTGCTCCGCCATCGGCGGCAACCACTTCATCCACGCGGCGCGACGGAACATCGACCTCACCGCTCTCGTGTTCAACAACTCGATCTACGGCATGACGGGAGGGCAGATGAGCCCGACCACGCATCTCGGCGACAAGTCGACGACCAGCGTCTACGGCAACGTGGAGCCTGCGTTCGATCTGTGTGAGCTGGCGCATGCCGCGGGAGCCACGTACGTCGCCCGCGGCACCGCCTGGGGCTATCAGCAGCTGGTCAACGTCATCGCCGGCGGGATCGCCCACGCCGGATTTGCGATGGTGGAGGCTATGGCGGTCTGCCCGGTCTACTACGGCCGGTTCAACCTCACTCCAGACCCGGCGGCCTTCCTGAGAGCGCAGAAGGAGCACGCCGTGCCGGCGGACAAGTTCGACGAAGGCGAGACGCGGGTGCGCGACAGGTACCCTGTCGGTCTGCTGCACCACCGTGAGCGCACCGAGTTCGTCACCGCGCTCGGACAGGTGAAGGAAAGGGCGCGGGAGGCCCGGCATGGCTGAGCTCGCGCGCGTGGAGATCCGCTGCTCCGGCTCTGGAGGGCAGGGCATCCTGCTGGCCGCGGCCATCATCGCTGAGGCAGCCGCGGCCCTCGGTCGTCATGTGGTCCAGACGCAGAGCTACGGGCCGGAGGCCAGGGGTGGAGCGTCCAAAGCCGAAGTCATCGTCTCGGACGAGCCCATCGACTACCCGGAGGTCGAGAGGCCGGATGTGAGCCTCGTGCTCTCACAGGCGGCCTACCGGAAGTACGCTGGGGACACGAAACCCGGAGGTCTGCTCGTCTACGACTCCGGGCTGGTCGAGCTCGATCCGGGCGACGACCTCGTCACCCGGTGCGGGCTGCCGTTCACCGCGGTGGCTTCGGATGAACTCGGCAAGAAGGTCGTGACCAACATCGTCGCCCTGGGAGCACTGGCCGGACTGAGCGGCGTCCTGCCCGTCGAGGCCGTGCGCGATGCGGTCCTGAGCCGCGTCCCCGAGCGCTTCAGGGAGCTCAACGAGCGCGCGTTCGACCGCGGTCTGCGGCTGGGCGAGGAGGCCGGAAGCGTACCCGCGACCTCAGCGGCCGCGGAGACAGCGTAGACTGGCGCGAGGCGATCAACAGGAGAAGGATCACATGACGCAGGTCGTCATCGGCGAGGCGCCGCTCACCATCGACGAAGTCATCGCCGTTGCGCGCGGCGGATCCGAGGTCGTCCTCGGCAGCGCCGCGCGCGAGCGCATCCGGGCGGCCTACGACGTGGTCGCCGCCGTCATCTCGCAGGAGCAGGTCGCCTACGGCGTCACCACGGGGTTCGGCCAGCTCGCGACCACGCACATCCCGGTGGACAAGGTCCGCGAGCTGCAGGAGAACCTCGTGCGCAGCCATGCTGTCGGCTTGGGTGAGCCCCTCTCCCGGGAGGTGGTACGGGCGGCGATGGTGATCCGTCTGAACACGATGGCGCGGGGCCACTCGGGCGTCCGGCTCTCGGTGGCGGAGCACCTGGCCGCCTGCATCAACGCCGACCTGGTGCCGTGGGTTCCCTCGCGGGGCTCGCTGGGCGCGTCGGGGGACCTCGCTCCGTCCGCACACCTCGTGCTGGCGCTGATGGGCGAGGGCGAACTGCTGACTGTGGATGAGAGGCGCGAGCCAAGCGGGCCCGCACTGCGGGCCGCCGGGCTCGCGCCGGTCACGCTCGAGGCCAAGGAAGGTCTCAGTCTGCTGAACGGCACCCAGTTCATGGCAGCGATCGGCTGCATGCTGGTGGCCGACGGAGAGGCGCTGCTGGATTCCGCGGACCTGATTGGCGCGATGAGCCTCGAGGGTCTGCGCGCCTCCGTGGGTCCGTTCCAGGAGCGCATCCAGGCGCTGCGGCCTATCCCGGGCCAGCTGGTCACGGCGGCGAACGTCCGGAAGGCCACCGCCGGGAGTGGCATCATGCTCAGCCACCTCAACTGCGACAAGGTGCAGGACGCCTACTCGCTGCGCTGCATCCCGCAGGTCCACGGCGCCTGCCGAGACGCACTCGGGTGGCTGCGGCGCGTCGTGAACGTCGAGGTCGACGCCGTCACCGACAACCCGCTCATCTTCCCGGACACGGGCGAGATCATCTCGGCGGGCAACTTCCACGGTGAGCCGCTGGCCCTTGCCCTTGATCTCGCGGCGATGAGCCTGGCGGAGATCGCCTCCATCAGCGAGCGGCGGACCTTTCGGATGCTCACGAGCTCCCTCAGCGAACTTCCGCCCTTCCTGACCACAGACAGCGGGCTGAACAACGGCTACATGATCGCCCAGTACACGGCCGCGGCCCTCGTCAGCGAGAACAAGGTCCTGTGCCATCCGGCGAGCGTCGACTCGATTCCCAGCTCCGGAGACCAGGAGGATCACGTGAGCATGGGGATGACGGCGGCGCTCAAGGCGCTGGTCGTGCTCGGCAACGTGCAGAAGGTGCTGGCGATCGAGGCTGTCTGCGCGGCGCAGGCCATCGACCTCCTCGCGCCACTGGAGCCCGGTCCCGGTACGGGCGCCGGGCGGGCCGTGATCCGAGAGCTGAGCCCGACGCTCACGCGCGACCGGTATCTGGCGCCGGAGCTCGAGGCTGCCGTCGAAGCCGTGGCCGCCGGCCGGTTCTCGGCTATCGTACGGAAGGCGGCAGGACGCACCGGAACGACCGGTCTGAACGATACGTCCGCACCGGACACACTATCCGACAAGGGAGCGCGAGAGTGACCGTTCGCTGTGACGTGCTGGTGCGAGGTGCGAGCGAGGTCGTGACGATGGCGCGCGGAGCCGGGGATGCTCCGCCGTTCGGTCCACCCGGGCAGGACCGGCCGCCGGTCGACCTCGGCCTGATCCCGCACGGCGCCGTCGCCGCACGGGAGGGGCGGGTAGTCTGGACCGGACCCGAGACGGAGATCGCGACCGCCCTCGATGTGCCCGACGATGCGGTCGTCGTCGACGTCGAGGGCGCGGCCGTCATTCCGGGCTTCGTGGACGCCCACACGCACCTCACGTGGGCGGGCGATCGCGCCGCCGAGTACGGCGCCCGACTGGCCGGCGCCACCTATTTGGAGATCCAGGCGGCCGGGGGCGGCATCACCAGCACTGTGCGCGCGACAAGGGCGGCGACCGAGGAGCAGCTCGCCGTCCTCGTCGCGCGCCGTCTCGACTCGTTCCTGCGCCACGGCACGACCACGGTGGAGGCCAAGACGGGCTATGGGCTCACCCTCGAGGACGAGGCCAAGCAGCTTGGCGCCGCAAAGGTCCCGCACCCGGTGCGCCGCGTACATACACTCCTCGCGGCGCACCTGACGCCTGAGGAGTACGCCGGCCGCGACGACGAGTACATCAGCCTGGTGTGCGAGGGCATCCTGCCTGCCCTGGCGGGTCAGGCCGAGTTCGCCGACGTGTTCTGCGACGAGGGGGCGTTCAGCGTCGAGCAGTCGCGCCGAGTGCTCGACGCCGCCCGTGCGCTCGGGTACAGGCTCAAGATCCACGCCGAGGAGCTGGCGCACACGGGAGGGACGGCGCTGGCCGCCTCGCTCGGCGCCGTCTCCGCCGATCACCTCATTCACATCACTCCCGAAGATGTCGCCCTTCTCAAGAAAGCCGGCACCGTCGCGGTGCTGCTGCCGGGCACGAGCTACACGCTGCACACCACCTACGCGCCGATGCGGGAGCTCCTGTCCGCCGGGGTCACGGTGGCGCTGGCCACCGACTTCAACCCCGGCAGCTGCTACAGCGAGAACCTGCAGATGTCCATTTCTCTCGCCTGCCAGGAGGACCGGGTCACACCCGCGGAGGCTCTCCGCGCCGCCACCATGGGCGGCGCGGCTGCGCTCGGCCTCCAGCACGAGGTCGGCAGTCTGGAGGCGGGCAAGTACTGCGACCTGCTCGTGCTGGACGCGGCCTCGCATCAGGAGATGCCCTATCACTGGGGCGTCAATCTCGTCGCCGGTGTCCTGGTGGGCGGCGAGGTGGTCGTGCGCGACCGGCAGCTGGCTTCTCCGGCCATCGCCCCACCCGTCACTCACTGATCATCAGACCCGGAGGTCCCGCCCGTGACCCTCATCGAGTGCATCCCCAACTTCAGCGAAGGCCGGCGGCCTGATGTGATCGACCAGATCGCTGACGCCGTCGACGGCGTCGACGGCGTCAGCCTCCTCGACGTGCAGAGCGATCCCACGCACAACCGCTGCGTCGTCACCTTCGTCGGTCACGAGGAGCCCATCTCGGAGGCCGCCTTCCGCGCCATCGCCAAGGCGGCCGATCTCATCGACCTGAACCACCACGAGGGTGCGCACCCGCGTTTCGGCGCCACCGACGTCTGCCCGTTCGTGCCGCTGCGCTCCGAGGAGATGCCGGTCTGCGTCGAGACGGCGCGAAAGCTCGCCGGGCGCGTCGCGGCGGAGCTGGGGATCCCCGCGTTCCTCTACGAGGACGCGGCCCGCGTCCCCGAACGCACGAACCTGGCCGTGGTCCGCGGCAAGGGCTTCGAGGAGATGCGCGACGTCATCGGCAGTCAACCGGCCAAGACGCCGGACGAGGGTGAGGCGCGCGTGCATGCGACCGCGGGAGCGGTCGCGATCGGCGCGCGCTTTCCACTCATCGCCTTCAACGTCAATCTCGACTCGGACGACCTCGACCTCGCGAAGCGCATCGCCGTCGATATCCGTGAGAAGGACGGCGGCATGAAGTGCGTCAAGGCGATCGGCTTGCGGCTCGACGACGGTGCGGTGCAAGTCTCGATGAACCTGACTGACTACCGCGTGACCTCGATGGCGGACGTGGTGGAAGCCATCGGCCGGCACGCCGATGTGGCGGGCGTGGCGATCCGCGAGAGCGAGGTGGTGGGACTCCTGCCGCAGGACGCGCTGGTGCGATTGGCGCAGTCGGCCCTGCATGCGACGGGCTTCACGCGAGACCAGGTCCTGGAAGCCCAGGTCCTGGACACGCTGCTGTGACCGCCGTGACTGTCCGCGCGGGTGCAGCGGCCGCGGCGACCGCCGGCCGTGTGCTCATCACCGGGCTCCGTCTCACGCCGCTCTTCCTTACGTTCAAGGAGCCGTATCACTGGGCCGGCCGCGTCGACCACGGCTCTCCCGTCGTGCTTGTGGAGGTGGAGACGGACGCCGGGATCGTCGGGATCGGCGAGTCCGTGTCGTCACTCGCCGCGGAGATCACGACGGCTGCGCTCCGCGTGGTCGAGCCCCTCTTCTTGGGGCAGCCGATCCACGACGTGGCCCGCCTGGTGCACGAGGCGCGCCACCTCGGGACCTTCAATCACACGCCGTGGTTCGCGGACTTCGTCCTCGCCGGGTTCGAGATGGCCCTCTGGGACGCGATCGGCAAGGCCGCCGGCCAGCCGGTGTACCGGCTCCTCGGCGGCGCGGTTCGCGACGAGGTCGACTACTTCGGCTTCGTGCAGGGCGACACGACCGAGGAACTCGTGGAGGACGCCCGCGACCTGGCGGCGGCCGGGCACGGCGTCGTCTACCTCAAGGTCGGCCGCGGCGACGAGGTGGACGTGCGCAACACGGCGGCCGTACGCGAAGCTATCGGCGACCGTCGTCTGCGCGTGGACCCCAACTGCGCCTGGAGCGTGCCGGACGCGATCCGCATGACCCGCACGCTCGAGCCCTTCGGCATCGACTGGGTCGAACAGCCGACGACTCTGCTCAGCGTCACGGCGCTGCGCCAGGTGCGTGAGGCGGTGCACGTGCCGATCGCCGCCGACCAGGCGGTCCTGACGGCGAACGACGTCTACGACTTCGTGCGGCAGCGGGCCTGCGACGCCATCTGCCTCTCACCGCATGAGGCCGGCGGCCTGCTCGCCTTCACGAAGGCAGCCGCTATCGCCGAGGCCGGCGGCGTCCCGATCTGTCTGCACGGCCAGAGCGTCAGCGGCATCACGGACGCGGCCCAGCACCACCTCGGTCTCTGCACGACGAACCTCACCGACGGCAACCAGATCATGCACCAGCTGCTCGTAGAGGACCTGGTCGCATCTCCGAAGCTTGATCCGGTCGCCGGCAAACTCGGTCTCATCGAGGCACCTGGGCTCGGCGTGGAGCTCGACCGCGACGCGGTCGCGCGGGCCGCCGAGGCATACGGGAAGGGAGTCAGCTTGTGAAGGTCCTGATCGCCGACCAGAAGCTCGTCTCCGAGGTCTTCCCGATGGAGGAGGCCATCCCGACCATGCGCAGAGCGCTGACGATGCTCGCCCGGGGCGACGTCGTCATGCCGCTGCGCAGCTACCTCGCGCTGCCGCAGGGTGACGCCGTCATGGGCTTGATGCCTTCGTACATGGGCGGCCTCGAGGCCGTAGGCGTCAAGGTCGTGGCCGCGTTCCCGGCCAACTTCGGCACGGAGTTCGACACGCACCAGGGCGTGGTGCTCTTCTTCGATACCGAGCGCGGCCTGCTCCGCGCGATCGTGGACGCGACCTCCATCACCGCTATCCGTACGGCCGCCGTCAGCGGCCTCGTCACCGATCTGCTTGCGAAGCCCGAGGCAGGCGATCTCGCGATCATCGGGGCCGGCACGCAGGCGCACACGCATCTGCAGGCGATGCGGGCCGTTAGGCCCGTCCGCAGGGTGCGGGTGTACAGCGTGCCGGCCGAGAGTGCGACCGCCTTCGCGGAGCGCGAGTCGCGCCGCATCGGGCTGCCGATCGAGGCAGTGGCGACGGCCGAGCAGGCCGTTGCCGGCGCCGATCTCATCTGCACGGTCACCACGTCGGCTCAGCCGGTCGTGCGGGGCGATTGGGTCTCGCCAGGGGCGCATGTCAACGCGGTCGGCGCCTACTCGCCCACCACTCGGGAGCTCGACTCGGACCTGGTCGCCGCAGCGCGGCTGTTCGCGGACCGGCGCGAGTCGCTGCTGAGCGAGGCCGGCGAGTTCCTCATCCCGAGACAGGAGGGACGTTTCGGCGACGAGCACATCGTCGCGGAGATCGGCGACGTGCTGACCGGCGAAGCTCCCGGGCGCACGTCGCCCGACGAGGTCACCCTGTTCAAGTCGCTGGGCATCGCCATCGAGGATCTGGCCTCCGCCCACCGCATCTACGAGATCTGCAAGGAGCGCGCCCTGGGCACGTGGGTCGAGATCGGCGGCAAGCACTTCGGCGCTGCGGCGGAGGGGTGAGCTTGGCTGTCCAGCCGTATCCCGAGTTCTACAACGACGTCTTCGGACCGGTGATGCAGCCCGGCTCCAGCTCGCACACCGCCGGACCCTGCCGTCTCGGGTACCTGGCGGGCTGTCTGCTCGGAGAGCCCGCGACGAAGGTGCGCATCGAGCTCGACGAGCACGGCTCGTTCGCGGGGACCTTCGGCATCATGGCCGAGGATCGGGCGATGGTCGCAGGGGTCCTGGGTTGTCTGCCGGACGACGCCCGACTGTTCCGCAGCATCGAGCTTGCCGGGGACGCCGGCGCCGCCGTCGAGTTCGCGTTCACGACCATCACGGAGAGCAGGCACCCCAACGCGGTGAAGTTCGTCCTGACCGGGCGGAGCGGCCTGATGGTCGAGCTGGTCGGCGCCTCCACCGGCGGCGGGAGGGTGGAGACGGTCACGATCGACGGCTTCCCCTGCCGGACGACCGGTGACTCCTATCTGCTGCTCGTACAGGACCCGCGCGACGCCCTGAGGCCTGAGATGCTGGAGCGGCTCAGGGCAGACCTGCCCGATGCGCTCGACGCGCACACCGTGCGCGTCGAAGGCCGCGGGGCGCTCCACGTGATCGCGCTGTCCGCCGAGCCTGATGTCGTGGCCCTGAACGACCTCCTGGAGGGTGATGCTCCCGTGCTCCGGCTGGCTCTGCTGCGGCCGGTGGTCCCGGTCGTCAGCCGGCCGGATCGCAAGCCGCAGCTCTTCGACTCGATGACGCGCTGGCGAGAGCTTGCAGTGGAGCGCGACGCGCCGCTCTGGGAGGTCGCCGTCCAGTACGAGATGGACGCCTCCGGCAGGCCGCGGCACTGGGTCGTGGAGCGCATGCGCGAGCTCGCGCTGGTCATGCGACGTCAGACGCGGGCCGTGTACGAGGAGGACCTTCCGGTCATCGATACCGAGTTCAAGCCTGACTTCGCGCGCCGGTGGCTGCGCCATGCGCAGACCCCGGCGCGCATCACGGACGGCGTGACGGCGGAGACCGTCAAGTACGCCTACGGCGCCGGCGCCGGCATCCCCGGCGTGGAGAACGTGCCGGGGCCGATGGGCGGCGGGGCCGGGTACATCTACGCCGCCCTCAGCGCCGTCAAGGAGGCCCGCGCCCTGAGCGAGGACGACCTGCTTAGGGGGCTCTTCGTCGCCGCCGGCGTGGGCGCCATCGCGTACACGCGCACCGAGCCGACCGGCGAAGTGCTAGGCTGTACCGGCGAATCAGGCGTGTGCGGCGCGATGGCCGCCGCCGCGGTCGCGGAGATGGTCGGCGGCTCTTCCCAGGCTGTCGAAAACGCGGCGTCGCTCGCACTGCAGGCCTTCATGGGCTTGCCGTGCGACCCAATGCCGGGAGGACTCAGCCAGCCGTGCCGTAGCCGCATCATGGCGGCCACCTGCACGGCGCATGTGTTCGCCGACCTGGCGCTCGCGGGGCACGACGCGGTGCTTCCTCTCCACGAGGCGCTGGATGTGGCCGACCGCATCGGCCGCGCTCTGCCCTCCGAGCTGCTCTGCACCTCGGAGGGCGGCTGCTGCGCGGCGCCGGCGGCGCAAACCCGCAGGGCGGCTTACCGGCGCTGGTTCGAAGAGAGTCGCCCGGAGGATCGACCGCCGGGCAATCTGATCTGAAGCGGTGGACGAAAGTGCCAGAGAGGAGACCGTTTGAGGTGACAGAGGACCTGCAGTACGTCGGGGGCAATTACCCGGTCCACGACGTGGCCCAAAAGGTGACGGGGGAGCTCGTCTACGGCAGCGACTTCTCGGTGCCGGGCATGCTTCACGCCAAGCTCATCCTCAGCACCATCCCGCACGGCTTCATCAAGCGGATCGACACCTCACGCGCCGAAGCGCTCCCCGGGGTCATCAAGGTCTTCTCGCACGAGAACGCCCCGATGGACGGCTTCTCGCGGGCACGCATCCATCCCGGCCAGGACATGTCGATCTACGACGAGACTCTGTTCAGCCACCACGTCCGGTTCGTGGGCGACAGAGTCGCGGCGGTCGTGGCGACCAGCCGGGCGACCGCCGAAAAGGCCGCGTCGCTCGTGGAGATCGAGTACGAGGAGCTTCCGGCCATGCTCACGGTCGACGATGCGCTCGCACCAGGCGCGCCGGCCATCCACGACGACGGCAACCTGCTGTTCGAGCACGAGATCGAGAAGGGCGAACGGCCGGACCTCGAGGGCGCCGACATCGTCTCCTCCTCCGCGAGCACCCCACGCATCCACCACGCGGCGCTCGAGCCTCACGTGTGCGTCGCGCAGGGTCACAGCACCGGCGGCATGACCGTGTGGACCACGAGCCAAGGCGTGTATGCGGCCCGCACCGTCATCGCCGAGCTGCTGGGTCTCGAGTACCACCGGGTGCGGGTCATCAAGGTCCCCATGGGCGGTTCCTTCGGCGGCAAGACCGAGTACATCATCGAGCCTGTCTGCGCGTTCCTCGCCCATGCCACACGACGTCCGGTCAAGCTGCTCCTCGACCGGGAGGAGTGCATGATCGCGACCATGGTCCGGCCGGCGACGCGCACGACCATCCGCACCGCCTGCACACCCGACGGCCGGCTGCTCGACTTCGAAGCGGTCTCCACACTGGACTCGGGTGGGTTCGCCGCGAGCACGCCGGACTACTCCATCCACATGTGCAAGAAGGTCACCAAGATCTACCGCGTGCCGCACTACCGGCACGCGGGTCGCGTCGTGTACACGAACACGCCCGTCGGGGGGGCCGCGCGGGGGTGGGGTGCTCCCGAGATGATCGCGGCCAGCGAAGTCCACATGGACCGGGTGGCCGCTGCACTGCGACTCGACCCGGTGGAGTTCCGCCTCAAGAACATGGTGGAGCCCCACGACACGGATCTCGTCACCGGTCTGCCGCTCGGCGACGCGCGCGTGCGCGAATGCCTTGAGCGTGGCACCGTGGCGTTCGACTGGGCGGCGCGCCGGGCCCGCCCCGCGGGGCGGGGCCGCATCCGGCGCGGCGTGGGCGTCGCGGCCGGAGCGCACAAGAACGGCATGTACGGCGCGTTCCCGGAGGCCAGCAACGCCTCGCTCAAAATGAACGAGGACGGCACCTTCGAGCTCAATGCCAGCCTGCACGACACCGGGTGCGGAGTGGTGACGACCATGAGGGTGATCGTCGCCGAGGTGCTCGGCGTGCACCCCGACCTGATCGCCGCCGGCGAGGCTGATACGGCCACCACGCCGTTCGACTACGGCACCTACGGCAGTCGCGTCACGTACGTGGTCGGCGAGTGCGCCCGCATCGTGGCGGAGAAGGTCAGGGACAGGCTGCTGACGGCCGCGGCCGATCTGCTGCAGGAGCCGGTCGAGCGGCTGAGCATCGCCGACGGGGCCGTCCACGTCAGAGACGACAGGGAGCGCGCGATCGCATATCGCGACATCGCGCGCCTCAGCCAGATGCGGCACGTGCCGTCCATTGCGGCCTCGACGACCTACTACGCCGTCTCCAACCCGGCCTCGTACTCGGTCCAGTTCGCCGAGGTGGAGGTGGACTGCGCGACGGGCCTCGTGGCGGTGACCGACTTCCTTGCGGTGGCCGACGTGGGGCGCGCCATCAACCGCGGTATGGTCGAGGCGCAGTACCAGGGCGCGGTGCAGATGGGCATCGGCTACGCGCTCTATGAGCACCTGGACGTCGACGAGAGTGGGCGGGCCGGTGTGGACGGCTTCAAGAACTACCACATCGTCAACGCGCCCGACATGCCCGACGTCCAGGTCCTCCTGGTGGAGCACGACGGGGACGAGGGACCGTTCGGCGCCAAGAGCGTCGGCGAGATCGCCACGGTGCCCACGGCTGCCGCGGTGGTCAATGCGGTCAACAACGCATTGGGCACGGAGCTCTGCGATCTCCCACTCACGCCGGAGCGCGTCATCTCCGCGCTCCATGATGAGGAGGTGACGGCGTGCAGCTCGTGCTGAACGTCAATGGGACGACCTACGAGGTCGAGGCGCAACCCACGGCCCGACTGCTCGACGTGCTCCGCGACCAGCTCGGTCTCACCGGAACCAAAGAGGGTTGCGCCGAGGGGGAGTGCGGCGCCTGCACCGTCATCGTCGACGGCAGGGCGGTGAACTCGTGCGTGATGCTCGCCGTGCAGGCGCGCGGCAAGGAGATCTTCACGGTCGAGGGCCTCGCCCAGGACGGCGAGCTCGACGTGCTGCAGCAGAAGTTCGTGGAGTACGGCGCCGTCCAGTGCGGCTTCTGCACGCCGGGCATGCTCATGTCGGCCAAGGCGCTTCTCATGGGCAATCCGGTGCCGTCGGAGCAGGACATCCGGGTGGCTCTCGCGGGCAACCTGTGCCGGTGTACGGGCTACACGGCTATCGTCGCCGCGGTGAAGGCGGCGAGCGGTCAGGAGACGACACCACTCATGGAGATGCCCATCGACGCCGGCGAGCTTGCCGCAGAGGTGGTCACTGATCCGGACACCCTGGCGGCCGCATGCGAAGTCGTCGAGGCCGAGACAGGACTGCCGCCGGAGGGCCCGTGCACGTCCGGAGGCCCGAGCGAGGCGCTGCCAGGCTTCCACTCGGCCCCGGAAGGGGGTGAGTGACGTGGCGCAGACGGAGGTCCTCACTCCCACGACCCTCGACGAGCTCGTGGAGGCCCTTGCGCAGGCCACACCCCAGACCCGCCTGCTGGCCGGGGGTACAGACCTGGTGCGTGAGCTCCGCCGCCCCGGCCTGGAGCCCGATCTGCTCATCGACCTCACAAGCCTGGGCGAGTTCTCCGGGGTCCGACTGGAGGGTGGGACGCTCCACGTCGGGGCGCTCGCGACGTTCACGGAGTTGCAGTGGCACCCGCTGGTGCGCGAGCACGCTCTTTGTCTCAGTCTCGCAGCGGCGCAGGTCGGCTCGGCCCAGATTCGCAACGCCGGTACGATCGGCGGCAACGTGGCCAATGCCTCGGCATGCGCGGACGGGGCGACCGCCCTCACCGCGCTCGGCGCGTTCGTGATCACCGTCGACGGCGCCGGCCAGAGGCGCGCGCGACCCCTGGACGAGGTCGTGCTGGGGGCCAACCGAACGAGTCTCCGGCACGACGAGGTCATCCTGGCCTTCGACTTCCCGGCTCTCGGGGTCGGTCACCGATCCGCGTTCGCGAAGATCGGTTCCCGCACGGCGGTCAGTGTCGCCAGGCTGAGCGCGGCGCTCGTCGTCCGGTTCGACGCCGCAGCCGGCGTCCTGGTCGAAGCGCGCGTGGCACTGGGCGCGGTGGGCGAGAGGGCGTTCCGCGTCCCCGAGCTCGAGGCGATGCTGGAGGGCCGCGCCGCCGACGACGAGACGGCGCGGCTCTTCGCCGACGGGTGCGTTGCAGCCGTCCAGGCATCGATTCCGGGGCGCTACTCACTGCCCTACAAGCGACACGCCGCCGTCGGTCTGGCGTACGACGCCTGGAACATGCTGGCCTTGAGCGCCCCCAGCGAACCAGCCTGGGTCTGAGCGCTTCGACGCTGTGGGAGTGGAGTGAACTGACGGCGCGGCCGGTGAGCCGGCCGCGCCGTCAGTCAGCCGTCGTCGGCTCGGCCTCGCCCGCCGGCTCCGTCGCCGTTTGCAGCCTGCGCAGCTCCTCCGGCGGGATGTGGCACTTGTACGTGTGCCCGTCGCCGGCATCCTGGTTCGGCGGTACCTCGTTCACGCAGATGTCGCCGAGGAACCTGTGGCAGCGCGTGTGGAAGCGGCAGCCGGTGGGTGGATTGCTGAGGCTGGGCATGGTGCCGCGTAGCGGGATCCGCTCCTTCTGCTCCTCGAAGTCGAGCCGCGGGATGGAGCTGAACAGCGCCTCCGTGTACGGATGGTGCGGCGGGCTGAACACGTCCGCCGCCGCTCCGACCTCGATGAGCTCCGCCAGGTACATCACCCCGATGCGGTCGGAGATGTAG
>DAIQNY010000069.1:0-14112 GCA_036788155.1 Actinomycetota bacterium
GGTCGAGGTCGCAGACCACGAGCAGTGGCGGGTTGTCCAGCGCCTCGCGGTACTGGAGGAGCTGCTGGTAGGCCGCCTTCAGGTCCTTGTGCTTGCCCTTGTACTCCCAGGCGAAATGGCCGCGTCGCCAGACGTCGGCGAAACCATCGCCGCCGGCCGACTTCTCGGCACCCTTCTCAAAGGCGTACTCATCGCCGGTCGGATCGGCCTCGTTGGGGGTCTCCACGCCGAGCATTCGGCAGAGGTCGATGAAGTGTTCCTGGGAGGCGGCGCGCTCGGTGCGCGTGTTCCCGGCCCATTTCTTGACGAACTCGGCCGGAGTGAGAGGGTCAGCCACCTGCCGACTCCGATGGCGTCGCCGAGGCGCGCACGAGCCAGACCCTCATGAGGCCCCCTCCTCCGTCCGACGAACTGCAACAAAGGCGGTGAACAACGATCGTCCTCCACAGAGGATGCTACACCAGTAGTCGGACGGCCAGGCTTCAGAGCAGCCGTCTCCTAGCAGCAAGGCTCGGGCTAACAGGAGCGAGAGGATAGGTGGAAATCCAGTCATCCGCCCAGCCCCGCAATCGGTCGAAGCCAACACACTGAGCTATGTAGAGCTCGTGAACTAGCAGGCAGGCAGCAGCGAGCCGGGTGAGGTCGCCATGTACCCGCGCGGAGACCTCGTCGTCCTCGGGACCCTCGGAGAACATGCTCACGTCCTCGTAGTTTGACCTCGTCCGGAGCCGATACAGATAGTCAATCAGCGAGTGATCTCTCAGCTTACGGGCAACGTCGTTCCTCTCAGCAGCCGTGAGATTGGGCCTTGACCAGGTTGGAGTCTTCCGGGGGGACTTGCCGCTGGCGAGACGCGCGGCCTCGTCCTTCTTCCACTGCTTCTTGCGCTCGCTGAGCTTCTCCTTGCGACGCTTGGCGAAACGGACCTGCAGCTGCTCGGATCGTGTTGTGCGAAGAGCCTTAAGTGCCAAGCTCCAGCACGTCATGCCGTCGCAACTAGTCCAGTTAGGAATGCCATCGTCCGGCTGAATGTCACTAGGCGCGTTCACTGGCCCGAAGCCTCCATAGGCGAGCGACAGCGGCATCACCGCTTCGGGCTCCTGCGGCTTGACCCAGAGATCAAGGAACCGCTTGGCGGTGGCCTCGTGCGTCGTCGGAGGTTGGCCCGCCTGCGCCTGCATGAGGGCGTGTGCAGCGTGATAGACGGCGTAGTAGAGCTGCACCACAGCCCAGTTGTTCGAGAGCCTGATCATCTCGTCGGACAGGCCATAGACGCCGGCCATCCCCAATAGAGCTTCCGTACCCCAGGCATTCGACAGGCTGCTGCGCACCGCCCCGGGGTCACACGCGCGCCTCTGGGTCGATGTGAAGCGTGAGGTCGACTTGACCTTCGATGCGATGCCGGCCAACACGTAGACAGAGTCCGCGTCCGGAGTCCGCCAGCCGGCGATACACGCAAACGCCCGGATGTAGTTGCTGTGGGTCCGAAATGCCTCGACCGGTCCGCTGCTCATGGAGCCATCACCCTACCCGACTCACGTGCCTCGCTTGTACTTGGCTGTGGGGCTGGTTGTACAGGGTCAAACGGCTTGCACAGTGGTGATTCGTGGACCGGTGCCTCAGCCCTGCCGGCTCGCGTCGCGGTTTGTACGGCTCCGGCGATCGGGACGCGGGTCGTCGAGCGCCTTCCCTCTCTTCGGTCTCTCGGTCTCCGGCAATCACGCCGATGACAGCCGCGTCTGGGTCAGCGACAAGAGCGACCGAGGAGACCAAAGTTCACCCTTGTGACGGCGCAGATCTCCACCCCGAACTGACCGTCATCGCCACCCTAGGTATGAAGACAAAGCACGTCTGTTGAGATACGGACGCGCCATGTCCTCCGCCCCTACGTCCTTACTCGTCTGATTTCGAACAGAGGTCAGTACCGCCCCAGGAGGGCGGAGGTCATCATCGGCGCAACCGTGCTCCAATAGGTCGATTTGCAGCGAAGTTTCGAGAGACGACGGCTACCCGGAGCGCCGGAGATAGTGCTCTGCAACCAGATCGGCAACCATCCGAACCTCGAAGTGGGCCTCGGGGGCTGCTGCAGCGCTTCCATACTACGCCAATAGCGCCATGTAACCGGCTCGCCGGCTCCTCAATGATCGGGCTCACAGCAGCAGTTTGCCGTTTGCCCGTACAAGCGACCCCGAGGAGCCGTCCCATGCTCGACTTCGATGAGGCCGTCTTCGCCTTAGAGCACCTTGATTCCGAAGGTCGCAAGGCGCTCCGGCTCGTGGCCAAGGTGCTCGCCGAGGTCTACCGAGGGGAGGTAGGACCCGGCCCCTCGGACCCCGACGTACTGCGCCGCTACCTCTCGGCGCTCTCCGACCGCGCCGATGAGGTAGCCGCCCTGCGCCGGCGTCTTGATGACGTGCTTGACGCGCGCGAGCAGGCGGAGCTCGACCGCGACCGCCAGATCCGTGACCTTCGCCGGGAGCTGGAGCACGCCAACGAGAGCGCCCGCCTGGCCGCCGAGCTGGCCGAACGCCAGCGAGAGCGTGCGGAGAAGGCGGAGCTCGAGCGCGACCACGCGAAGGCGAAGGTCGCCTGGATGCGGGCGCACGGGCTGGGGGGCTAGGCGCGCAAGGTCATGGAGATCCTCACGAGGCGGGAGAAGGACGAGCTCCCGCGGCTCTACGCGCAGGAGGGCGACCCGGACCCGGTCGCGTGGCTACACTTCTTCAGCCCCCTGGGCCGCGGCGACTGGTTCATCACCGAAGGCCAGGACGACGGCCCCGGGCGCTTTCTCATGTTCGGGCTCTGCGACCTCGGCTTTCCGGAGATGGGCTACGTGACGCTGGAGGAGCTGGAGGACGTCATGCTCCCCGGCGGGCTCGGCATCGAGCGCGACCTTCACTGGACGCCGAGGCGGCTCTCACAGGTGCGGCGCGAACGGGGGATCTGAAGAGGGCGCGCCCCTTACTTACCCGAACCCCTTCAGTTCCTAGGAAGCAGGCCGGACAAGCTGCTCGTGTGGGCAGTTGTACGGCGAGGATCCACATGACGAGGTCCGGCCGCCTGGCCCTTGAGCACCGTCAGCGGCGGTCCGAGACGAGCTCAGCGGGGTCGACGCCAAGGGCCGCCGCCAGCCGGTAGATCGTCCTCAAAGTGACGTTCCTCCGCCCCGCTTCGGCGCTGTTCACGTACGTGCGGTCCAGGCCGGCCACGTGTGCCAGGCTCTCCTGGGAGAAGCCGCGCTCCGTGCGCAGCGCGCGCAGGCGAGCGCCGAATTCAGGAAGCGGGTCGGGGAGCTCATCGTCCATGGCTTCCTAGTCAACGGCAATGTAGGATCGATTACTGTGGACTATGAGTCACGTTCAGCGCGGACCGGAGGGCCATGCTGATAGCGGTCTTCACGAACGCCACGACTTGGGATGGGCGCACCATCACCTACAAGCGCGGCGTCTATGAGCTGGAGAACTTCGGTCCGATCACCGCTCAGGACGTGGTGCGCTACGCACAGTCGGGCAGCATGCGTTGGGCGTCCGCAGAGGCCAGCCGGAGGGTCAGCGCCGATGCCGCTACCGCGAAGAAAGCCGTCTATACGACGTACGGGCGGAAAGCGGTCCACAGCGGCGGGCCGACTCAGGCCAAGAAGAAGGGCCGCATGGGTAACGTCATCGCGTTCCTCATTCTCGCGCTCGTCGGTCTCATGCTGCTCACGCCCCTCATCGGCCCGGTGTCCCTCTTTCTCATGGGAGTGCTGGTCTTCATCGCCATCGTCTGGGCGCTGCGCCGCACAGGCTCATGACCGGCATGCTCAAAACCGCCCCACGGAGGACGTCATGATCATCGCGACCTTCGGACCGAACACCGGCTGGGCCGGCAAGACCATCACCCGTGAGGGCGAGGTCTTCACCCTCGAGGGCCACGGCCCCATCACGGCGGCCGACGTCATGGCGTACGACCGTAAGGCGCAGCTCCTCTGGGCGGACGAGGGCACCCGGGCGTGGATCGGCTCCGCGGCTCAGCGAGAGCTGCGCCAGAACTTGGTCGCGACCTTCAATGAGGCGACGGGCTGGGCGGGCAAGACGATCATCCAGGACGAAGGGCGCTTCATGCTTGAAGGCCACGGCGAGGTCACGCCGCGGAGCATCCTCCGCTACGACCAGAAAGGGCAGCTGAGCTGGGGGAGCGACGATATGAAGGCCTGGGTTCTGTCTCGCGCCAATGAGGATACCGAGAAGGCCGCGGCTAGGCGAAGACTGGCGCAGCCCGGTCAGCCGACGGGCCTGCATCGGAACATCTCCCCCTGGACGGCCTTCGGCGGGATCCTGGTCGCCATCGGCGTCGTCGTCCTCGTCTACTTCGTCGCCATCTACGACGTGTCGCTGCCGGTCGAACCGGTGATGAGCGACCTTGGCATCGAGGCCAGCGACGTCGGCCTCGACGGCTATCGCGTCAGCAATCTGGGGCGGATGAACAACCAACGCAACGGGATCATCGTCTCGGTCCTGCTGATCGTCGCTGGCGTGGGCCTGCTCATCGTCGGCGGCGTGCAGCGGAGCCGGCCCGGCGCCCCCGCCTTCGTCAGAGCTGACGCTCGCACCTGTCCCTACTGCGCCGAGACGATCAAGGCGGAGGCGGTGATCTGCCGGTTCTGCGGTCGTGATCTGCCTTCGGCATAGATCAAGACGCACCATTCGAGCCCGTACTGGCATCCGAGTTCCCCCGGCGGGTGTGTGGGGAGTCGGTCCGAACGCGGGAGCGCGGTCAGGCACGCGCCTGTGGACGTCTGCGGCACCGTGCGCGGAAAGGTCCGCCACCATCCGAAGATGGTGACGGACCCCCATCACATTCACCAGCGCTCCCACGAAGCCGCCTCGTCGTCTTCGACCTCGTCCTCGTGCGCGGCCATGAGCAGCACGAGGCGCTCAGGGTCCGGCTCGACCCCGACCTCATCGACGATGGCAGCGACCTCACAGCCAGAGAGCGACCCCTGCCGCAGGAGCGCGCCGGCGACCAGGCCGATGGCGCGTCGCACGCCGGGATCGTCGAGCAGTTCCCCGGCCGCCGTCATGCAGGCCAGGGCGTACTCGCGTTCCTCGGTCTTCGTGTCCGTGTTCTGCCTGGCGGCGAGGAGCAGGTCGTGGTAATCCGAGGTCAGCCAGAAGTTGGGCGCGGGATCCCCGCCGCCGAGCAAGCGACACTCGGCCACGTGTCCGGCGACGCACACGGCGGCGGCCTGAGCATCGCGCGCCGCGCAGAGCTCGGGATCCTCCTCGGCCAGCACCTGCGTCTCCTCCTCGTTGAGCACGACGACGCCGAGCAGATCGGCGTCGGGGACGACGGTCGCAAGGCGAACGGTCCGTGGCGGCCAGCTCACGAGCGCGACCACCGCATGTCCCGCTTCGTGATAGGCGACGTGGAGCCGTCGCAGGAACCCGCAGACCGCCCCACCCCGGCCAGTCATGCCGACCCCTGGCGGAGCCCGGCCCTCTGACTCCGCTGGCGTTGGCAATCTTCTGGATTTGCAGCAAAATTGTTTCGTGTGTGTTGGCAGCCTTCGGGGACGTTGGCAGCCTTCGAAGGCTGCCAAGGCTGCCAAGCCTGCCAGACAGCCAGGCTGGCGTGCTTCCGCGGTCACGGTGACCCATCCTCGCCCGCAGCCTCAGTCCCCCGGCCCTTGAGGCGGACGGCAGTGATCGGCGAGGGCAGGTTCCAGGTCCAGCCGCCCGTCATGCCGTCCTTGAGGGACACGACGCCGAGGGCATCTTTGGCGCGCCACAGGGTGCGGTCACTCACGCCGGCGTTCTTGGCCGCCGTCTTGACCTGTTTCTGTGGCTGCCCGCCGTCGCCCAGGTAGTCGGCGAGCCACGCTCTGGCCTCCGCCAGTTTGGTGGCCTCCTTGTCGTTCCGCGGGACCGCCGTGAGCAGCTGGTTCGCATCCAGCGTGACCGGCTTGTCGTCGAAGACGATGCCCCCGTCGATGATCGAGAAGCCGAGCCCCGGCGGCTTGCGCGCCAGGTTGAGCTTGGCCGAGACCAGGCAGCGCCTCGATTCATCATCCGGATCGGGGGCGACCAGGAGGACCGAGCGCGGGGCGGCCACGAAGTCGCCAGACCCCGTCGCGCGGTTCAGCGCCCGACCGTCGCCGCCGCCCTTGTTCGTGTGATGCACGACCAAGATCGTTGCCCGGGTCCGCTCAGCCATGGCGGCGATCGGAGCGAGCGCCCCCCGCACCTCCGCGGCGCGGTGTGAGTCGACCCTCGCCAGGTATGCGTTCAGCGGGTCGATGACGACGAACGTCGCCCTGAGCCTGATGATGGCGCTCTCCAACGAGGCGAGGTCATCGAGCAGCGAGAAGACGGCCTCCTGCTCGTCCTGTCCTCGCCGCACCGCCGTGAGCGCATGGATGCGCGTCGGGTCGGCCCCGAGCGCATCGAGCCGCGGACGGATCGTGTCGCCGAGACCGTCCTCAGCGGTCAGGAGGATGACGGTGCCGACCGGCGGCGACCCGCCGTCCGGCCAGACGAGGCCCCGCGAGACGTGCGCCACGATGTCAAGGGCGAGGAAGCTCTTGCCGAGTCCCGGCTCCCCGTAAATCATGTTGAGTTTGGCCCTCACGATGCGGCCCTGCCAGAGGAACTCGACCGGCTCCGGCCTGACGTCCGCGAGGCAGGTGAGGAGCGCACTGTCCGCGGGTGGGGAGCCCGGCCCCTGCGGGTCGTAGCCGGCGACGCTCTCGGCGATGCGCACCACCTCATCGTCGGGCAGGGGCGGTGAGCAGCGGTTGGCGTTGACCTGCCGCAGAGCGGCGAGGATCTCGTCCTCCTGCATCCCGGGCCGGCGCATCACCCCGGCGAAGCTGGTCAGGGCGGCGTTGCGCTCGCCCCTGGGAATTAGCGCAAGAGTCGCAGCTGAACCGGAGGCCGGCGGGTTCTCCGTCCCGGGGGTTTTCGCTAGCAGGCGCTCGGCCAGCTTTGGCGGCAGATCGCACAGACGATCGAGTTCGTGACCCTCGACCCACGCGTATGGCCCGAGCGGACCGACCGACGGAGGGGCGACGATGAAGCCCCCCTGCGCCCGAATGTCGATGCCCGGGGCGAGCGCGCCCACGGAGGAGGGGATTTCGTAGCCGCCGGCCCGATACAGGATGTGCAGCCCGCCCGACTGCGTGCGCACCATGGCTGTGTCTTCAAGGTCGGCGCCAAGCTCCGCCACCAACCTCGCCCACTCCTTCAATCCACGCGCGCCGTTCTTGCAGTCGGCGTCAACAACGAGTAGGCCAGACTCCTCGGTGGCGATCCCCAGGTTGCTGTGCGGCGACCGGCGTCCCCAGAGTTCGATCCTGTGCGGGTTGGTGGTCGCGTCCTTGAAGCCATGGGGGGTATCGGGGTGTTTTCCAGGGTGCTCGCAGGCCGCGTTCCCGCAGGAGCACCTGCCGTCCTCCCGGACGTAGTGTACCGGGAAGACGGATAGGTTCTGGGCCGCAAGAGGGAGGGCCGCCTGCGCGAAACCGCTCACTCCGGCCCCCGGAAGAACGGCAGGCCGGTGCGGATCCGCACGCCGGGCGCGAGCTGTTCGACGCGGACCTTCGCGATGTCGTCCACGCTGATCAGGTAGACGCGCTCACTGATACGCCGGTCGAACTCGCCGGGGACGAGCGTGCGGAAGTAGACGCTGGCCTCCGGATGCTGCTCGAAGTAGGCGCGGTCGAGGGCCCTCGCCCGCTCGACGTCGGGGTCGGTCAGCGCCGGGTCCGTGAGGATCCACTCCGAGGCCTTCATCGGCGCTCACCTCCTCGCATGTTGCACGCGATCGCAGGACCGTAGAGGCGACTGGGAGCGTAGCGGTCCGCGATCAGGTGCGGAATCCGGCGGTTCCGCTTGGGCGGCAGCTCACCGTCCCGCAGCAGGGTGCGCCAGAGCACGCCGCCGAGGCGTCGCACCTCGACGTACTCCCAGCGCGCGGGAACGAGGGTACACTCGCCCGGCATCGCGAAGCGCTCGCGCAGGGGCTCGTCCGGGTGGGCGGCGAACCAGTCCTCATCGTCCCCGTCGGCGAGGCCGATGAGCGAGGTGTAGAGATCGAACGCCTGACCATCGCCGTGCGCGCACGTCCAGTCGATCAGGTCGAAGACCCGAGACGTCTCCAGTGGCAGGCCGAATCGCCTCGGCCTGCGGCGTTTCTCATGGCCGATCTCGAACCCCGCGGGGTGCAGGAACAGCTTGCGCGTCCGCCCCTCACGCGTAACGAGAACGGTGGGGACGAGCGACTGGTCCGGCTCGTCCTCCGTCCAGATGCTGATCTCCCAGCTCTCCCCTGGGTAGGCGATGCGCTGCCGCGTGTTGGCCTGCGAATCCATGGCGAAGAACTGGCGGTCCTCGACCTCTGCCATGTGACGCAGCCGGTGCAGGAGGGAGAGCACCGAGCGTTCGTACTCCAGGTCGACTAGCCCAGGGGCCACGAACAGCGAACCGCTCACCTGATCAGCCCAGGTGCGGTACTCATCGTCCGTCCCAAGGGCGTCCGCGCCGACGGGGGTAATGACGCGGCTCTCCTCAGGCATGTGGAAGTAGGAGCCCGTCGCATGATTGGCTACGGCCAGGGCGAGGCTCGCCAGTTCAGGACTCGACATCGTCGACCTCCTCCAGCAGCAGATCCGGCTCGTCCTTCCAGCCAAGCGCTTCCACGATGCGCTCGAGTTCGACCGGATACGGGACAACGCGGGCGAGCTCGATCGCCCCAATCCGCGAGGGATGGATGCGCGTGCGGAAACCGAGCTCCATACGCGTCCAGCCGTGCGCTTCTCTTTCGCGCGTCATGTTCTTCACGACGTCCTCCTTGATTCGACTGACTTGGCCTTGCTCAAGCTCCAGAGCTAGCGCTAGGATTCAGCCGGGTTTCCAATCGGAGTGACGACGGATTGGTTGGAATTGCGCAGTCTCGGTCAGATACGCGCCGGCGCGAACAGGAAGCTGGCATCACTCGAACAGCAGCCCCTCAGTGACAGCGACTGGGACTACTGCACGGAGGCGGACTGGGCGAAGCTGATCCTGGGGGATGACTCCCTTCCCGAGGAGGAGATGGCTGAGGACCTGGTCCACGAGATCGTCCAGCGCGTCATTGAATGGCGTGATCGGGCAGCGGCGGGGATGCCTCGCGGAGTCCAGGCCAGACGCAACAGAATTGAGCAGACTGGAGCTGCCGAGAACCACGACGCGAGGATCGAGCCGGACTGGTGGCAGCAGGAGCGCGCTGCGCTGCTGCAACAGTTCGACGACGATCGCCTCGAAATGCTGACCCTGCTGGGCCTCGCTCCTGACGGCGCCCCGCAGTATCTGGCCGTCACGGATGTGGCGCCGTTTCTCGCCGGGGTCGGTGACTCTGAGATCGAGCAGGGCGACTGGCTGCGCCTTGATGTGCCGCTCGGATATGAGCGCGCCTATCAGGCTGGCCTGCGAGAAGAGGACCCGCCCCTGATCGACGAGGACGTCCTCGTCAGCGAGTCCTTCGTCGTCTGGCGCGGGTATTCGCTCGGTGAGCCGCCGAGGGACGGCGTTCAGGAGCAGCCCCTCGCGCGCCTGGCAGGCCTTGCCGAGCAACTCTCGAAGCGGACGGGGTGCTCGCGCGCAGAGGCGGTCGCATACCTGCTCTGCGACGTCGAGCCGGCCCTGCCCTATGTCGACATCACGTTCGACAGACGGCTCGGAGGCGTCGTGCTCGTGCTCCGCGACCCACGGATCTCCGCGGGCGATCTTGCACGCGCTTACGCCAGTTGGAGCAACCTCTTCTGGCCCAAGGCACGCCGGCCGCGCAAGAGCCGCGGGGTCGACGTGGTCCAATTCGTCGAGTCACACCCGGCGTACCGAAGACGCAAGACGTCGCGCATCCCCTGGGAGCCGATCTGGAAGGACTTCGACAAGAAGTACCCCAGGTACTACGCCTCGCTCAACGTGCTTCGCAATCGTTACTACAAGCTGCGGGACTAGCCGTGAGCGATGGCACGCTGGCAGCGCTTCCGGAGGGGTAGCCACAGCCGGCTCCCAGTGCTGCGAGCGGCGCAGGACCCGCCGCGGGTTGAGCAGCCGCGCCCGTACAGGCGTCCGGTCAGGCCGAGAGGCGCGGCCGGTATCATGAGCGCCGTGTCCCCCGACGTGCCGGAGGGGTTATCCAGCGTCTTGCCCTCATAGCGCTCGTGCTGATCGCGGTCGTGCCCGCGGGCTGCGGCCTGGGGGAACGGGCTGCGAACGACGTCGTCGTCACCGGCGCGGAGGAGTATCCCGTGGTCCTGAGTGTCACCAGGGCGGTCGACGGGCCGGTGCACTGGACCGAGGTGCTGGAGCAGACGAGGGCCGCAGGTGGTGATCGGCGGAGCCTCGCAACCCCCGGCATCGACGTCGCCGAGTTTCCCGCGTTCTCGCCTGACGGCAGGCAGGTAGCCTTCACCGGCTGGCGGCAGGACGGGGACGACACCGCGGTCTATGTCGTCGCCACTGCCGGCGGAGCCATGCGACGCCTGACGCCGGTAGGGACGGAGGCCTACGGGCCGGCGTGGTCCCCCGACAGCGAGGCGATCTTGTTCACTGCTCGGGTGGGCGGCAGAGAGACGTTATTCACCGTAAGCCCTAGAGGCGGCCAGATGCGCAGGGTCACCGATTCCTCGCGTCGGCTCCGCTTCCCGGCCTGGTCTCCGGACGGCAGGCACATCGTTTGCGAGTCCTACGACAATCACGGGGACAGCGAGCTGGTCGTGATGCGTGCGGACGGGGCCCGTGTCAGGCAGATCACCAAGGGAGTGAGCCGCGCATACCACCACACCAGCGCCACCTATCCCGACTGGTCGCCCGACGGCCGCTGGATCGTCTTCTCGGCGCCGAGCGGCGCCGACTTCAACGGGCCGCGCTATCTGTTCCTGATCCATCCCGACGGGAGCGGGCAGAAGCAGCTCACGGTCGGCCCTGAGGTAGATGATACAAAGCCCCGCTGGTCACCGGACGGCAGGCTGATCCTCTTCTGGCGGAGCTGGGAGGAGTGGAAGCTGATGGTGCTGGATGCGCGGGCCGCCATCTCTGCGGACGGAGAGGTCAAGGCCACCCGAGCGGCCGAGGTCGTCGCCGAAGGCGTCGCGCCCACCGGCGAGCACTGGGACAGCGAGCCCTCCGGAGCCGACATCGGCCAGTCAGATCGACGATGAGGCCCCCGAGCGACGTGAAGGGCAATTGGGACGACGACGGCACCGCCGGCGAACCGCGGCGCGGCCGCCTCACCCTGCTCATCCTCATCCTGGTCGTGATCGGCCTCGGCGCCCTCGGGGTCATCGGCGTCGTGCTGGGCGCCAAGGCGCTCCGCCTGGTGAGCGACTTTGCGGTGCACACGCAGCGCATCAAACTCTCACCTGACCAATCGTGGGCGCTCGTCATCGACACTTACGATGAGGGCGCGCTGGGCGGATCGACGACCGTATACCTGAAGCCCGCGAGGAGCAAGGCCCACACGTACACGCTCCATGAACCTGACTGGCTGCCGAACTGGGCGGTGCGCTGGCTGGATGCGCGCACGGTCATGCTGGGCGGCGAGCTTCTGATGCCGTTCGTCGCGAAGTCGCTGGACACCGGCTCGCCCGCGACGAGCGGCGCCGCGATCGATGCGTCCGGCTACGCCGCCAACGCCGTCGCCGCACACGAGCGCGTCGTCATGCTGAGCGGCCTCTCCCTGGTGCCGCCCAAGGGCTCGAAGGCGACGCTCCTGACGCTCCCGAAGAGCAGCCCGGGCCGCCCCCGGCAGGAGCTGCGGTCGGTAGGTGGTGGAACCTGGCCCGGCATAGCTGCCTGCACCATCCTCGCGGTCACCGATCGCAGCGAGCTACCGGATCCGCATCTTGCGACCGCCGGCCGCAGCGTTGAGGCGTCCCTGGGCAGGCGGGTCGAGGTGCGCTGGGACGCCGCGTCGGGCTGGCTTGTGATCCACGCTCGCCTGCGCCGGCGTCTCCTCGGCTTCATCTGGGTGCGCGACGTGCGGGTCGGGAGCGCCGTCGAAGCTGCCCACCTGGCGACGTCCGTCTGGCGCGCCTTCAAGGTTGAGCGAATCCCGCCGGGCTGACCGAGACCCCCCGGGACGTGCTAGGCGGGAGCGTCCTCCTCACCCTCTACTTTGACCCACGGCCAGAGGAAGGACGGGACCAGCGACTCGCTGCCGTCCGGGAAGCGAATCGTGAGGCTGCGCGCCATGACGTCGGTGATCGCCTGCTGGCTCACCACCGTGCCGGTGCGGCCCCTGTAACGCACGCGCTTGCCGAGCAGGAAGCGGACGTCCATCAGCCTGGCTTGCCGGAAGGCATTCGCCTCGGCGACGACGGGTCACCGGCCACAGCGGCCACGTCCTGCGAGCTGAAGAGCGCCTTCCGGGAGGTGTTCATGAGCGCATTCTCAGCGCTATCGAGCTGCGCCGCAACGAGAATCTGGACCCCCTCCAGCCGCCGTGCCATTGTGCCATCGCGTACTGCCGTTCCGCCCGCCATGTCTTCTCCCTCTGCAACCGACGAATCATGGCTGCAACCCATGACATCCGACTTCGGGAGGCAGCCCATGACCGGACGACTCTACTTCAACCGCCACCGCAAGAAGTGGCAGGCGATCGTCGAGCTCGGGCGTGACCCGGTGACGGGGCGACGGCGCCAGGTATTCAGAGACGCCCGCACGAAATCGGAGGCCCGTGAGGTCTTGCGCCGCCTGCTCCGCGAGATTGAGGACGGCACCCACGTCGAGCCACACAACCTGACGGTCGAGGAGCACCTCACCGGCTGGCTCCATGACGTCGCGCGTCACCGCGTGACGCAGCGCAGCTTCGACCGCTACGAGTCGGTCATCCGCGTGCAGCTCGTCCCCGCCCTCGGGGCCGTCAAGCTGATCGACCTGCGTCCAGCACAGGTGCAGCAGCTCTACTCGCAGCTCGTGGACAAGGGCTTGAGCGCGGCCACGGTCCTGAAGGTCCACACGACGCTGCACAGCGCGCTAAAACACGCTGTGACCATGGGCCTGCTCGCCCGCAATCCCAGCGACAACATGGCCTTGCCAAGGATCAGGCGGCGCGAGATGACGGCGCTCGGCGAGCAGGAGATTGCCCGACTACTGGCCGCCGCCAAGGACACGACCGTGGAGGTCCCGCTGCTCTGTCTGGTGACTCTGGGACTCCGTCGCGGGGAGCTCCTTGGCCTCACCTGGCCCGACGTCGACTTCGAGGCCGCCCAGGTCTCCGTGCGGCGCAGCCTGGAGGAGTCGAGCGCCGGCGTCACCTTGAAGCCGCCGAAGACACAACGCTCCACGCGTACTCTCGCCCTGCCGCAGGTCACGGTCGAGGCGCTGCGTGAACACCGCCGCAGCCAGCGTGAGGAACGTCTTCGACTTGGACCTTCGTTCAACACCCGTGGCCTCGTCTTCCCCGGCGCCGACGGTGAGCCCTGGTGGTGTTCGAACTTCGCGCGGGCCTGCCGGCGGGTCTTCGATGGCGCGGGCCTTGCCCGAGTGCGGCTCCATGACCTGCGCCATGCGCACGCGACGATGCTGCTGCGCGAAGGCGTCCACCCGAAGGTCGTCTCGGAGCGGCTCGGGCATGCCTCGGTCGCGCTCACCATGGACGTCTACTCGCACGTGCTGCCGGGGATGCAACGTGAGGCGGCGGAGCGGATCGATGAGAGTCTGCGGGCGGCGCTGCCGGGGTGAGACCAAAGCGACCTGGGCGACCGATTGGCTGCTTCGGTCGCCTTGGTCACTTCGGTCGCACCGGTTCCGCTGACAGATCTGACAGAACCGACGAATCGGTGGTCGCCCGCTTGGCCGAGACCCGCGGCCACTATCGAGGGAGTTGCGGGAAGAGGCGCCGACTCCTCGTTTACGACGAGGGATTTCATGACGGGTTCTATCGGTTCTGGCAGTTCTGTCCGCCATTCGCTGCCTGCCGCACAACCACCTTCGCCGACCCCACCCTGTGCTGCGCGTTGCCGGCGAAGTCCTTGCCGCAGACGTAGTAGCGGTAGGTGCCCTTGGCCTTGGGCTTCCACTTTGCGCGATACTGAGTCGCGGTGTGCATGGTCGCCGGCCGGATGGTCTTCACACTCTTGCAGCGACG
>DAIQNY010000070.1:0-14006 GCA_036788155.1 Actinomycetota bacterium
GCGCGCCTCGATGCCGCTGAAGACCTCCTCGAACCAGCGGATGTCGAGGTCCGGGTGACGCCCGCCCTGCATCATGATGGCCGTGCCGCCGAGCTCCAGGGTCTCCTCGATCTTGCGGTGGATGTCCGCCTCGGAGAGCAAGTAGCCCTCCCCGCTCCCCGGCTTCTTGTAGAAGGCGCAGAACCGGCAACCGGAGAGGCAGTAGTCGGTGTAGTTGATGTTGCGGTCGACGATGAACGTGACCTCGTCGCGGGGGTGAAGGCGGCGACGGACGGCGTCGGCGCGCGCGCCGACGCCGAGCAGGTCGCCGCCCTCGAGCAGCGCGAGCGCCTCGGCATCGGAGATTCGCTCGGCCGGCCCAGAGCGTGAGCCGGCCGCAGGAGACGACGAGTGCGATGTCATACTGGGTCCTCCGGCTCGAGGTACAGCTGGAACCGCACGAGGTAGTCGCCGAACAGGCCGGGATCCAGGCTCACCGGCACGCCATCGATCTCGTCGTCGCCGGGGAGCATGGAGAACCCGAGGGACGCGTGAAAGGCGATCGACCCGGCGTTGACGGGTGCGGTGACGGCGCGGACGACCCTGCGGCCGTCCGCGCGAGCGAGAGCGAAGAACCGCCGGTACATGTCCCGACCCAGACCGACGCGACGCCACTCAGGCGCAACACCGGCGAAGTGAATGTAAGCCTCCTCCGGGTGGTCGGTGCAGAGGAAGCCCACGAGGAAGCCGACGAGCGCGTCCTCGTGTTCCACGACGAGCGACGCGCCGCGGAAGTGCTCGGAGAAGACCTTGGGCAGCATGCCGCGCAGATCACGGCCGTCCCACCAGCTCGGCATCACGGCCATGACACGTGCATGATCGTCGGGGATGGGCCGGCGGAAGACGAGGCTCGTGCAGCTCACACGTACCTCACTGCGCGCCCGTCGTGGCGAGCTCGAGGTCAGGCACCCGCTCGAGCTCACCGATCTCGGCGGCACGCCGGTAGAACTCCTGCAGACCGGCCCGGTACTCGGGCGTGAAGCCGAACTTCAGCTTGTCGAAGTAGTCCATGAGGTACGCGCGGCTGAAGTCGTAGATCTGCGCCGCGTCGGCAGCCGTGCCGGCCGGGTCCGCGGCGCAGGCGTCGCGCGAGGCGAGCAGTGCGGCGCCGACGGCCGCGGCCGCCTCCGGCCGCGCGTCAACGAAGTCGCGCCGCGCGGCGCACACCGCGTACACCATCGGCAGGCCGGTGACGCTCTTCCACTCGGCGCCGAGGTCCACGTGGTGCGGGTACGCCTCCACGCGTAGCAGGTGCAGCGCCTCGTCTCCGATGAGCAGCAGCGCGTCAAAGTCCTCGAGCACCTCGGACAGCGGTCCCCGCCGTGGCGCGAATTCCGGCTCGATGCCCCACTCCCGGCACAGCACCTTGAGCAGGCAGATGGAGGTCGCACTCTTCTCCGTCAGCGCAACCCTGCGGATGCGCGCTACCGGCGTGCGCGCGAAGAGCTGGATGGAGTCGACGGCGCCGTACGAGCTGATGGAGACCTGCGGCAGCAGCACCTGATCGTCGGCGTTGCGGGCGAAGGCGATCGAGGACGACACGGTGACGTCGATCGCCCCATTCTCGAGCATGTCGTTGAGCGCCGCCGGGAACCCCTCGACGATCGCCGCGCCGACACCTCGCCCCTCGAGCTCGCGCTCGAAGTGGTGGTAGAGCGGGAAGCAGTTGACGAACTCAATGCGCCCGACGCGGACGGGACCGGCAGCCACGACGGAAGCACCGGCGGATGCAGCGGGGGCGCCTGCAGGCGCAGGAGCGGCCGGCCGACCTGGGGCGACGGGCTCAGGCGTCATCGTACCGCCGCACGACGTTGTACAGCGTGTCGCGCTCCACCGGGACGCGGCCGGCGACCTTGATCACGTGCACCAGCTCAGCCTTGCTGAGCTCCTGGCCCGTATCCACGCCGGCCGCGTGGCTGATCCTCTCCTCGACCACCGTGCCGTCGAGGTCGTTGACGCCGAATGCGAGCGAGACCTGCGCGAGCTTGAGGCCCACATTGATCCAGAACGCCTTGACATGGCGGAAGTTGTCCAGCGCGAGGCGGCCCACGGCGAGCATCTTGAGGTCGTCGAAGCCGGTAGGGCCAGGCAACTCGCTCAGGCCGGTGTTGGCCGGCTGGAACGAGAGAGGGATGAACGCGTTGAAGCCGCCGGTGTCGTCCTGGAGCTCGCGGAGGCGGACCATGTGGTCCGCGAGCTCCTCCCGCTCCTCAACGTGGCCGTACAGCATCGTGGCGTTTGACACCATGCCGGCTTCGTGCGCCGCCCGATGCACGTCGAGCCAGGTCTGCCCGCTGATCTTGCGCTCGCAGATCAGGTCGCGAACGCGACCACTGAACACCTCGGCGCCCCCACCGGGCAGCGAGCCGAGGCCCGCCTCCTTGAGCTGGCGCAGCACTTCCGGCACGGACTGCTCGCTGATGCGCGCGAAGTGGCTGATCTCGCTGGCCGTGAACGCCTGGATGTGCACGTCCGGCGCCAGATCGCGCAGCGCGCGCATCATGTCAAGGTAGTAGCCGAACGGCAGGTCGGGGTGCTCGCCACCGACGATGTGGATCTCGCTGATCCCGCCGACGGCCAGTGTCTCGCGCGCCTTCTCCACCACTTCGTCCACCGACAGCGTGTAGGCCTCTGCGTCGCCCTCGTCGTGGCTGAAGGCACAGAACAGGCACCGGTTGCGACACACGTTGGTGTGGTTGATGTGGCGGTTGGAGATGAAGTAGACCTCGTCACCGGCGATGCGCTCGCGTGCGAAGTCGGCCATGGCGCCGAGTGCGAGCAGGTCGCCGGACGAGAGCAGTTCGGTCACGTCGTCGCCGCTCAGACGATCGGCGGCCTCGACCTTGCGCCAGATGTGGTCGAGGCCTGAGCGCGCGGCGAGCGCGGAGATCTCACGTGGGTTCACGAGGTCGGACTCCGGAGTCGTCAGCTGTAGCGGTCGACGACCTGTGCCGCGACCTGCTCGAGCAGACCATGCTCGAGGGTGCCGGGGCAGGCGGCGAGGACCGCGCGTGCGTCTTCAATGTACCGCAAAGCGTCGGCTCGTGCTCGCGAAAGTGCTCCCGTCTGCTCCACTGCCCGCAGGACCGTTTCGACGTCATCGTCTGAGGGGTCGGGCCGGCTCAGGAGCTCCGCCAGATCCGGCCGAGCCTCGAGCGCGTAGATCAGCGGCAGCGTGACCGTACCGTCGCGCACGTCGGCGCCGGGCCGCTTGCCCGTCGCTGCCTGGTCGCCACTGCAGTCGAGGATGTCGTCGAACACCTGGAAGGCGAGACCGATCAGGCGACCGTACCGACCGACGGCAGCGGCCGCCTCCTCCTGCCCCGAGAGCAGGGCGCCCAATGAGCAGGCGGCGGAGAAGAGGTCGGCCGTCTTGTGCTCGCAGCGGCGGATGTACTGTTCGACCCCGACGCCGACGTCGTGGGCTTCCGCTCGCTGCAGCACCTCACCCTCGCTCAGCCCTACCGCCGTGGCGGCGAAGAGGTCCACGGCGGAAGGGTCGCCCGCCCCGACCAGCTCCGAGAACGCGCGCGCCAGCAGGTAGTTGCCGGCCGACACGGCCACCGCCGGCCCGTAGTGGTGCGCGACCGTGGGGCGGCCGCGGCGGAGCTCTGCCCGATCGAGGACATCGTCGTGTACGAGCGTCGCCATGTGCAGCAACTCGACCGCAGCGGCGGCGCGCAGCACAGGCTCACCGACCGGCTCGTCCTGCCGAGCACAGAGCAGCGTGAGGAGAGGTCGCACGCGCTTGCCTCCGGCGGAGAGCGTGGCGCGGCAGGCCTCTCCGAGCTCGCCCGGGTACTCCGAGGCGACCGCGACAAGCCGCTCCTCGACCAGGTCCAGCCCACGGGCGACACGGCGCTTCTGTGCCATGGACGTCCATGCCGGGGTCGGCCGAGAACGCAGCGGCGCGGGTTCGTCGTTCTGCCGGCGGCGCGCGCTCATACTGGCACCCTGCCGACATGGAGAGCCACGGCGCCGAAGCCGAGGCGTCGATATCGGACGTCGGCCAGACCTGCCCGGCTCATGATCGCCGCCAGTTCCCCGGCGCGCGGAAAGGCCGCAACAGAGGCCGGGAGGTATGCATAGGCCGAGGGGTCGCCCGTCACAACGCGTCCAACCTTCGGCACCACGTGTCCCATCCACACCTCGTGGAAGCGGCTGCCCCAGCCGGGGGGCGCCTGCGTGGACTCGAGGCATACGATCCGGCCACCCGGACGCGTCACCCGGACCATCTCCTCGAAGGCGCGCGGCACGTCGGGCACGTTGCGCACGCCCCATCCGACGGTGACGGCCCCGAACCGGTCATCGTCGAAGGGCAGCGCCAGTACGTCGCCCTGGACGAACGCGTGGGGCACGGGCAGGCCGCGTTGCTCCCGCACCGCGGCCTTTTGGCTTGCACGCGCAAGCATGGCGGGAGTGAAATCGAGACCCGTGACAGCACAGGCTGGACAAGCCTCCGCCAGGCCGAAGGCGAGGTCTCCCGTACCGCAGCACACATCCAGGGCTTCGTCGTCGGGTCTGAGCCGGGCCTGAGCCGCAGCCATGCGGCGCCAGCGCCCGTCCAGGCCGGCGGTCATCAACCGGTTCATGAGATCGTAGCGATCGGCGATGCCGCCGAACATGGCCTCGATGCGCGAGGGGTCGCGGTCGATAGGGAGCTCGCCGGACCCGGAGCGGGGTCGGGCGGCGGCCATCAGCCCCGGCCCCCGTCCCAGCGCGGGAAGAGGTCTTGCTCGAACCCGAGGGAGTCCATGACCTTTCCGGCTATGTGGTCGACGGCCTCCTGCAGTGTGCTCGGCCGCGTGTAGAAGCCGGGCGCGGCCGGCAGCACCACAGCTCCCGCCTCGGCCAGCTCGAGCAGACGACGGAGGTGGATTCTCGTGAGCGGCGTCTCGCGCGGCACGAGCACGAGACGCCGGCCCTCCTTGAGCGCGACGTCGGCAGCCCTGTGCATGAGCGTTCGGCTCGTGCCGAGCGCGATGTGGGCCGCCGAGGACATCGAACACGGGCAGATCACCACGGCGTCGGGACCGCTGCTGCCGCTCGCCGGCAACGCGCCCAGCTCGTCCGGCCCGAACACCCGCGCCGTCGCGCCGGTGAAGTCGAGGAAGGCCGCCGTCACCGCCTCGCGGCCGGCGGCTGCCAACTCGAGCTCGTGCGCGAGCACGAGGATGCCGCTGTCCGAGATGCTGAGCTGGAGGCTGCAGCCGGCCCCCGCCAACGCCCTGACGAGCCGCGCTGCGTACGGCGCTCCGCTCGCTCCGCTCACGCCGACGAACACGGTCTGTGGTGGACTCCCGTTCATGCCTTGTGCGCCCCTCGAGGGGCGAGCCGCGCCGCTCTCAGTCGATGGAGCCGCTGTGGCACTGGCCACCGTAGCAGCCCTGCGGACCGGTGCCACCGTTGCCGTGGCACTTCATGCAGACGCTGCCCCTGCTGTACGTGTGGTTGGGGTGGTCGTCGATGAAGGCGGCACTGTGCGGCAGGGAGACCCCATGACAACCGACGCAGAACGAGTCGCTGTGGCACCTGTCGCACACGCTCGGGTTGCCGCGCGCGACGCCCGAGTGCTGCCCCATCCAGCCGCCTGGGTGCGGCATCTGGAGGCCGTGGCACTCGATGCAGCTGTTCTTGCCGTGGCACTTGACACACTTCTTCTGGTTCTTGAGTGCGAAGTCACCGTGGTTCGAGAGGAACCCGCCTGGGTGCGGCATCTGCACGCCGTGGCAGTCGATGCAGAACTTGGGGTCTTCCTTGGTATGGCAGGAGGCACAGATGCTCTTGTTGCGTTGCACGACGAGCTGGCCGTGCGCCTTGTTCCAGTCTCCCGGATGCGGCATCTGCAGTCCGTTGTGGCAGTCGGCACAGAGAGCCTTGCGCTCGTGACACTCGGTACACTGGGACGGCTTGACGTGGACCTGCATCTTGACCTTCGGGGCAGAGGCCGGGACGGCGCCGATGTGGCAGATGTCGCAGTCGTCCGGAAGGTCCCGCCCGTTGTGGCATCGGGCGCAGATGGACATCGTGTTCTGACCCGCGCGTGCGACCGCGAGGCGCGTGCCCGGGTGCGAGATGTTGGCGTGACAGGTGAGGCACTGATACCCCGCCTCGCGCAAGCCCTTGTGGTTGACGCGAATGGTTCCGACCACCATGTCCTTCTCGATCTGCGAGTTGGGATGGCACTGCGCACAGGTGTCGGCACCCACGTAGGTGGTGATGGGCCGCTCGTAGGTGTCCGAAGCGTAGAGGATGAGGTTGGTGGCGCCCTGGATGTTGCGGATGAAGTAGTTGAAGACGCCTGGCTTGGTGTGGCAGCTCTGGCACCCTACTCCGGCGGCGTAGTGCGCCGACTGCTTGTAGGTGGCCACCTCGGGCTGGATGATGTGGCACGACTCGCACGTGCCGATGCGGTTGACCGCCGAGAAGCCGATGACGGCGGCGACGATGACGACGACGATCGCCGCCACCACGCCCCAGATCCACTTGCCGGGGACCCTGACGTCCAGCAGTACCTTGCTCTTGGACTCGCGCTTGCCGGCCATCATTCACCTGCCCCGGTCGTGACGGCCGTGGCCGCCGCGGCGGGCGTGGACGGCATCGTGTACTTGACGCCCTCGAACAGCTGGTGAGCGCGAGGGTCGCCCGCATTGTGTTCCTCGTGACACGCCTGGCAGTTGGCGACCACGTGGCAGTTGAAGCACGTGGTGGTGCCGACACGCTCGGCCGTCCCAGGATGGTCTCCCAAGAAGCCCTTGGGGTGCGGCATCTTGACCTGGTGGCAGGTCACGCAGTACTCCTCGGTGTCGTGGCATTGGCCGCAGGCGCTCCTGCCCTTCGCATCGACCGTCTCGCCGTGCTGCGAGATCCACTTGTCGGTGTGCGGCATCTCGACGCCCTCATGGCAGCGCGCACATGCGTCATCCTCCACATGACACGCGCTGCACGTGGAGAGGATGCCTACGGACCCATGGTCGTCGAGCCAGTCCTCGTCGCCGTGCGAAGCGGGGACGGCGCCGTAGTCGCGCTTGGTATGGCAGAGATCGCACTCCGCCGTCGCGACCTGCCCGGCGGCGGTCGTGTACTCGTTGTTGTGACAGAGCAGACACTGGTCCATGGAGGGATACGTGCGCGAACCGACCGGCACCGCCTCGCCGTGGCCCTGGGTGGAGTGGCACCTGATGCAGAGGAACCCGGCTTCGATGAGGTGCCGGTGCTGCACCCTGATGCCGCCCTTGGACACCGGGTTGTACAGGATGTCGTTGGCATGGCAACGACGGCACGACTGGTTGAGTACCGTACCGAGGATGGGCTTCTCGTAGTCGCCCGTGACCTGGTGCACGGGCTGCTGCAGTGCCTCGAGCTTCGCAGTGAGGAAGAAGAAGGGTCCCGGCTTGGTGTGACACTGCTCGCAGTTGACCCCGTCGTGCGCCGACGCCTGCCATCCGTCCACATAAGAGACGTGGCTCTTGCAGGAACTGCAGAACCGCGGTGACGACGAAGTCGCGAGAACGACGCCGATACCGACGACCACCACCGTGAGGACGATCGCCCCGATGGTGACGCCGCGCTGTGTGAGCCGGAACCGCACGAGCTACCTCAGTTCGTTGCGCTTGGACGGGTGACGTGGACGGCGCGCCGGTGACAGAGCGTGCAGGTGTAGCCGTTGGCGTGACGCAGCGCGCGCGTATGGCACTTGGTGCACTTCGACTTGGCCGGCTTCGACTGCTTGCCGTGGAACTTCTTGGCGTGACACGTGTTGCAGTTCTTGACCGCCTTGCTCACGGCACGCGCGTGAAGCTTCTTCTTCTTGTGGCAGCCGCTGCAGACGCGCTTCTTGGTGACCTTCTTGGAGTGCTGGACGCTACGCCCGGAGTTGCCCTTGTGACACGCGCCGCACTTGCCCGTCGCCACCTTCTTGCCGGCATGCTTCTTGGTGTGGCAGGAGCCGCACTTCTTGTAGCGGGGGGTCTTGGACGCGAACGTGTGGAACGACTTGGCCGAGGTGTGGCACTTCGTGCAGGCCACCTTGTTCACGTGCTTCTGTTGCTTGCTGTGGCACGAAGCGCAGGTCGAGAACCCCGTGACGGCGCCGCTATGGTGCGGGCTTTCGCCGGGGTCAGACCAGGCGGGGCTGGTGGGATGACAACCGAGGCACGCACCCGGCATGGCGCCGAGGTGCGGCAGCTCGCCATGCGAACTGGGTGTGACGTACTGCTTCTGGATCGCGTCCCAGAGGTGGCACTCCTGGCTGCACGCGGATCCCGGTGTGGACAGGGTCGAGGTGTCCTGGCCGGGATAGTGGCAGGACCAGCACGTCAGACCGGGATAGGCCTTGAAACCGCCGTGGCAGCCGGTGCACGACGCGTCGGTGGGCTGCCCCTCGGTGTGGCAGGCGGCACACGCGGTCGCGCCGTCGTGTCCCCAGGTCGCGAACGCCGACGCCGGCTGCGCCGTGACCGCGAGCGCCAGCGCAGCAGCCGCAATCACCACCACGACTGCTACAGTGATCTGCAACGCCCTGCGCGGCTGACCGTACACGGGACTCACCTCCCCGCCACCCGAACGGCGGCGTGCGGTACCTCTGTCGCTCACGTACGCCACGCTCAGTCGAACACCGACCAGATGATGAACGCCGTCATCATCACCGCGCTCACGCCGGCGATGGCGGTGATGATCCACCACACCACGTCGGCGGCGTACGTCTTCCAGGTGATCGTCTTCTCGACCAGGACCTCGTCGAGTGTGCCCTCGCGGACGCGCCGCGCGTATTCCAGCGGCCGCTCGGCCTTGTAGTGGTCCACCGGCAAGCTGCCGGTGAAGATGACCTTGTCCAGCGGGAAGCTCTCCGGCTTGAGATGCGCGCTGAAGAAGTGCACGAAGATGAAGATGACGCCCATGGCGAGCAACGCCTCGTTGGAGTGGATGACGAGGGCGACGTTGAGCCAGTACCCCGGCAGGATCTGCGAGGTCTCGATGGGGAACCACATCATGAAGCCGGTGAGGCCGATGATGACCGTGCCGGCCACGAGCGAGAGGTAGTCGAACTTCTCCCAGTAGGTGTAGCGGTCGAACTGCGGCTTCGGGCCACGGCCGAAGAACCAGGCGAACATCCCGACGATGTCGTGCAGGTCCTTGCCGTTGAACATGAGCGGAATGCGCTGCCTGACCTTGCCGCGCGTCTTGAGCACCATGATGACCATGACGAGCATCTCCGCGGACCAGTAGAAGACAGTGACGATGGCGGCGATGCGGTGGTACACGCCCGCAGCCGTGACACCGCCGAAGAAGTCCATGAACCACTGCGCCCACCAGGTGTCCTCGTACTTGAGCGGCATGCCGGTGAACACCAGCACGGTGAAGCTCGCGAACACGAGGAAGTGCATCCAGCGATGGAAGACGTTGAACCGACGGTACTCGATACGAGTACGCGGCCGCTTCTGCGCGGCCTCAACCGCGACAGTCTGTGCCGGGGAGGTCACGTCGCCGCGCCGCTCAGCCGTGGTGGTTCCGCTTGTAGAGGCCATCTTTGTACCCTCGGTAGATGTACAGGCCCGAATGCACGAACCCGAACGTGAAGACGACGCTGATCAGCGCGACGTAGGCCGCGTAGAAGAAGAAGACCAGGAACGATGAACTGGGGCTCCGCGGGTCGACGTGAACCATGAACTGGACGAAGTTGTCGTTGGCGCCCGGGTGACAGTCGCCGCACGTCTCGATGAGATTGGCCTCGTTGACCATGCTCTCCGGGTCGGACGCCGCCAGGATGCGGTGCCCGCCGTGACAATCGGTGCAGACGGCGGTCTCGAGCGCGCCCAGCGTCGACGCCTTGCCGTGGTAGCTGTCCAGATACGTCTGCAGAGCGTCCTGATGGCACCCGGCACAGAGGCCGTCGATCTGCCGCCGGAACTCGACGGACTCCGGCGGCACGATGTTGTGCGCCTCGTGGCAGTCGGCACACACGGGCGCCTCGCCGCTCGACTCGTTGAAGACGAGGTCGCCGTGGAACGAGCCGCGGTACATCGAGAAGACGTCGGCGTGGCAGTCGCGGCAGGCGCCGATCTTGGCGGTCTCGAACCAGCCCTCGGTCTGCTCGGCGTCGTGCTGACCCGGCTTGAAGCCGATGTGGCAGCTCGTGCAGGCGAGCCTGCCGTGCCGCGACCGCTCGAAGACCTCGCGGTCGACGTAGATGCTCTTCTGCTCGCCACCGGCTTCGACCGTGACGTCCCTGACGTCCTCCGAGCCGTGACACCGGAAGCACTCGTCATTGGTGGGCGCGCTGAGCGCCTCGGTGGCCGTCGCGGCCTGAGCGGCGGCCGCGCCGGTGAGCGCCAGCGTCGCCGTGCACGCGGCGATGGCCAGGAGCAGGAACAGACGGGTACTGCTCACTGGACCGTCACCCCCTGTTGTGCGTGGCAGCGGTCACACATGCTGCTCGGGTGGCAGACGAGACACGCCTCTTCGCTCTTCTCGGCGATACCGCCGTGGACCTCAGGCCAGTCGTCCGGGTGCTGCACCTGATGACACTCGTTGCAGAAGGACTCCCCGTGACAGCCGGTACATCCCTGCGGGTCCTCTTCGGCTGTCTCGTTGTGGGTGTACCGCCAATCGCCCGAGAAGTGGTCCGGCGTGGGATTGGCATGGCAGGGGTCGCAGAAGCTCGCGTCGCTGTGGTGGCAGCGGAGGCAGGAGTCGGGATCGGCCAGCGCCTGCTGCCCGTGCGTCTCGAGGTAATCCTGGGGATGGACGTCGGCCTCCTGCTCCTCCAGATGGCAGTAGTCACACTGATCGGTGGACGTCGCCTGCTCGTGGCACATGGAACAGACGGCCATGGAGACCTCGTCCCCGCGGTTGCCGTCGTCGGGGTGGGCGACCTGATTGTGGCAGTCGGCGCACGTGAGGTTGCGCAGGTCCACGTGCGACTCGTGCGGCATGCGCACCACGCCGTTGTCCGCCGGGATGTTCTCGACGTTGTGGCACTGGAGGCAGTTGGCGTTGCCGGGGCGTTGGCCGCGGTTCGACACCTGCGGGACGTTGAGGTGGTCGGCCCAGATGTTGAGCAACTCACGCGTGCGCCACTTGGCTGCGTTGACCACGCCCGGCGGCACGTGACACTCGGTGCAGGAGACGGTGGAGTGGAGCGAACGCTCCCAGGACTTACCGGCCGGCTCCGTGGCCTTGCAGGAGGAGCAGTAGGTGGGCGTGTCGGTCGCCCACACCGGGATGACGACGACCGCGGCCACGACAGCCACGAAAGCGATGACGATGAGTGATGCGAACCACGTAGTGCGGTACCACTTGCGTGGTTCCGGCTCATAGCGGTGACGCTGGCGACCCTCGGACAAGCTCCCGTTCCCCTCGGCTCCCTATACTGACACTGGCCCCGGCCGGAGAGTCCCCACCCTCACGGTGGCCGGGCGCGCAAGATTGTACCATCCCGGGTATCCGCTCGCGAACCGGCTCGCAACCTTTTCTTGCCGATCCGCGATGCTGAACGAATTGCCCGGCGATTCGCGCTATCCGACGACCGTCGCGAGCACGACCACGCCGCCGTACAGCAGCCCTACCGCCCCGTTCACGCTCATGAAGCTCATGCCGACCTCGCGCAGTCCACGGCGGGCGATATCCACGTGCGGCCAGCACAACAGGCCGGCGCACGCGGCGAGGCCGGCCCAGTACACCCAGTCCAGGCCGGCCAGGTAGCCGACTGCGGCAAGCAGCGCCACCGTCGCGACGTGGGAGAGCGCGGCCACGATGACCGATCCGCGCTCGCCGATCGCGACCGGCAGCGAATGCAGGCCTTGCGCCCGGTCGAACTCGAGATCGAAGACGGCGTACACCACGTCGAAGCCGCCGACCCAGAGGCCGACGGCGAAGAAGAGCAGCCACGCCTCGAGCGTGACCGACCCGCTGACCGCGATCCAGGCGGCTGCCGGGGCGAGGCCCAGCGTGAGGCCCAGGAAGTAGTGACAGAACCAGGTGAACCGCTTGGTGTAGGGGTAGACGACGAACGCCGCGAGCGGGATCGGCCACAGGTAACGGCACGGCTCGGAGAGATTGAACGCGGCGATGACGAGCAGGGCGACGGACACGAGCGTGAAGACCGCGACCTCCCGCCGACCGAGCCGTCCCGCGGGGAGTTCCCGCCCGGCCGTACGTGGGTTCCGCGCGTCGATCCCGGCGTCGATCAGGCGGTTGAGCGCCATGGCGGCGCTTCGCGCCCCTACCATGGCGACCGTGATCCAGATGAGTTGCCCGGCCGTGGGCCAGCCGCCGGCGGCGAGGAACGCGCCCGCATACGCGAAGGGCAGCGCGTACACGCTGTGCTCGATCTTGATGAGCCGCGCGAAGAGCGTGGGCCGCGATGCGGCCCCGGCGGCGCCGGACGACGTCACGGAAGGGTCAGGCGCCCGAACCGACGCGCTCGGCCTCCGGCGCCGGCGCGGCCTCCGCGTCGGCCGGAGCGGGGGCCGCGGCGAGCTCGGGCTCCGAGCCGAAGCGCGCCAGCACGAACGCTCCGATGGCGACGACGACGGCGAACAGCCCGATGACGAACAGGACCGTATAGACGATGAGGTTCGTCGGCCTCGCGACGCCCAGATATGCGCTGATCGTCCAGCAGACGATGGCGATCGCCCAGTTCACCAGCGAGAGGACGAGCAGATGGCGATGGATGTTACCGTGGAACACAGCCGCCTCCTCGGGCCGCGGGTGGGGTCGTCACGGACGGCCCAAGTGTAGAAGCGCGCGGCCTCGCCGTAAAGCGAGGCCGCGAAGGCGCAGGCCGGGGCGCCGCCGCCCGGCCGTTCACGAGAACGGCAGTCCCAGCTCCTTCCAGCGCGCGTCGACGCGCCGCACGACAGACGGATCCATGGCCAGCTCGTCCGGCCATTCGCGGCCGTGTCCCTCGTCGGGCCAGGTCTTGGTGGCGTCGATGCCCATCTTTGCGCCGTAGCGGGCGAACGGGCTGGAGTGGTCGAGGACGTCGAGGGGGCCGCGAGCGATCACAGTGTCGCGCTCGGGGTCGACGTTGTTGAACACGCGCCAGGTGACCTCGCTGTAGTCGTGCACGTCCACGTGCTCGTCCACCACGACCACGAACTTGGTGAACATCATCTGCCCCATGCCCCACACGGCGTTCATGATCTTGCGCGCGTGGCCCGGGTACTCCTTTCGGATGCTGATGATGGCGCAGTCGTGGAACACGCCCTCGATAGGCAGGTCCATGTCGACGATCTCGGGCTGCACGAGCTGCAGCAGCGGCAGGAACAGGCGCTCGGTGGCCTTGCCGAGGTAGGCGTCCTCCATCGGCGGCTTGCCGACGATGGTCGCAGGGTAGATGGGGCTCGTGCGGTGGCTCATGGCCGTGAGGTGGAACACCGGGTACTGGTCCGCCAGGGAGTAGTAGCCGGTGTGGTCGCCGAACGGCCCCTCGAGCCGCGTCTCGCCCTTCTCGACGTACCCCTCGAGGACGATCTCGGCGTCGGCCGGCACCTGGAGGTCGACGGTCGTGCACGGCGCCATGTCGACCGGCTCGCCGCGGAGAAAGCCGGCGAACATGAACTCGCTGATCCCCGGCGGGAGCGGCGCGGTAGCGGCGTAGGTGATCGCCGGATCGGTACCGAGGGCCACGGCCACGTCCATGCGGTCGCCGGCTTCACGGTAGTTCGCGGCGCCGTCGTGGTGGACGTGCCAGTGCATGCCGGTGGTCTGGCCGTCGTACACCTGCAGGCGGTACATGCCGGCGTTCTGGCGCCCCTGCGGATCCTTCGTCACCACAACCGGCAGGGTGATGAACGGCCCACCGTCGCCCGGCCACGTGGTGAGCACCGGCAGGCGCGCGAGGTCCGGCGGGTCGACGACGACCTCGCGCCACAGCGGCTTCTTGCCGTAACGCGGTCCGTACGAGGCGAGCTCCTTGAGCTGGCCGAGCGCCTTGACCTTGCCGACGATGCCGCTCGGCACCT
>DAIQNY010000071.1:0-13956 GCA_036788155.1 Actinomycetota bacterium
TGCGCAGCGCGGTGCGCGCGCAGTCCATGGCCACGTTGCCGCCGCCGACCACGGCGACCCTGGTGCCGTGTGGGGCCGGCGTGTCGTAGTCGGGGAACAGGTAGGCCTTCATGAGGTTGACTCGCGTGAGGTACTCGTTGGCGCTGACGATGTTGCAGAGGTTCTCGCCGGGCAGGCCCATGAACCCCGGCAGGCCTGCCCCCGTAGCCACGTAAACGGCGTCGAAGCCAATCTCGAACAGCTCCTTGAGTCCGTAGAGCTTGCCGACGATGCTGTTCAGCTCGAACTTGACGCCGAGGTGCCGCAGGTTGCCGGTCTCCGCCTCGACGATGGCCTTGGGGAGGCGGAACTCCGGGATGCCGTAGACGAGCACCCCGCCGGCGCTGTGCAGCGCCTCGAAGATGGTGACGCTGTGCCCCTTGACCGCCATGTCGGCGGCCATGATGAGCCCGGCCGGACCGCTACCGACGACCGCGATGCGCCGACCTGTCCGCTCCGCCCGCCGCGGCAGGGCGACCTGGTCGGTCTGCCGCTCGAAGTCGGCGGCGAACCGCTCGAGCGCGCCGATGGCGAGCGGCTCGCCGCTCTTGCCGAGCAGGCACAGCTTCTCGCACTGGTCGTCCTGCGGGCAGACGCGGCCGCAGACGGCCGGCAGCGCGTTCTTCTCGCGAATGAGCCGGGCGGCGGCGGCGAACTCGCCCTCGGCCACCAGCTTCACGAAGCCCGGGATGTCCACCTGCACGGGGCAGCCGTCCACGCAGGCCGGCTTCGTGCACTGCAGGCAGCGGCTCGCCTCCAGCGTGGCCAGCTCGCTGTCGTAGCCGTAGCTGACTTCCCGGAAGTTGCGGATGCGCAGACTCTGGTCCTGCTCCGGCTTCTTCTGCCTGGGCGCCCCTGCGAGGATCTTGGCGCGCGTCCGCTTCGGTACGCCGTGCCAGCGGCACTGCGCACGCGTGCAGCACGAGAGGGGGGCGACGCGCGTGTGCAGCGAGATGTCGACCGTGAACACCGCCGCCCCGCACTCCCCGCAGCGTGCGTCCTCCTCGATCAACGAGGTCTGACAGTGGGGACACCGGACGTCGGTCGCGATGGCGTCGCCGGTCCAGCACGGCGACACCACACGCTCGAACTCCTCCAGCCGCGGATTGACGAGCAGGTCACACACGGTGTCGCCCACCTCCACGTCCAGGCTCACCCAGACGCGCCGCGTCTCGCCGTCATAGACGTTCAGAGCGGCGTGGCACTGCGGGCAGAAGCTCGCGAGATCGCCCTGCTGCGCGAGCGTCTCGAGCTCGTGGTCGATGCCGTCCATGCCCCCCCTATCGCGCCTTGATGGAGGTGAGGAGCGAGATACGCTCGTCGCGTCCGTACATGCTGTTGCGCTGGATCAGCTCGTCGAAATCCACCTCGAAGGCGTTGAAGTGAGGTCCGTCCACACAGGCGAATCTGGTCTCTCCGCCGACCGTGCACCGGCAGCCGCCGCACATGCCGGTCCCGTCGACCATGATGGGATTGAGGCTGACCTCCGTGGGGATGCCGTAAATGCGCGTCATTTCGGTCACGGCACGCATCATGATCAGCGGCCCTACGGCGAGCACCCGGTCGATGTGCTGATGCCGCTCCACGAGTCCCTTGAGCGCGTCGGTGACCTTGCCGTGCACCCCGTAGCTGCCGTCGTCGGTGGTGACGACGAGCTCGTCGCACAGGGCGCGCATCTCGTTCTCCAGGATCAGGAGGTCCTTCTGGCGCGCCCCCACGACGCCGATGATGTGGTTGCCGGCCTCGCGGTGGCCCGTGAGCAGGTGGTGCAGCACCGCGATGCCGGATCCGCCGCCGATGCCGACGACGGTGCCGACGCGCTCGATGCGCTCGGGCGCCCCGAGCGGCCCGCAGAGGTCCTTGACGGCGTCGCCCACGTCGAGCGAGGCGAGCAGCGCGGTGCTCTTGCCGACCACCTGGAAGATGATGGTGACGGTGCCGGTGGCCACGTCGCGGTAAGCGACGGTGAGCGGCACCCTCTCGCCGGTCTCGTTGACGCGCAGGACGACGAACTGGCCCGGACGGATCTTGCGCGCGATCTGCGGGGCCTCGATCGTGAGACTGATCAGATCGCGCTTCGTGAGCTCCTGCCGGTCGACGATCGTGTGCATGGGCAGTCCCCCTGACCCGGCGACTCGATGACGTCGCGCGGCCGCGTCCGGTCGCGTGGCTCCACTCCCACTATACCCCCGGAATCGCCACGCGCATGGGGTGAGCGCGTGACACGGCGATCCGGACTGGTCCCGCCGCGGGACGCCGGTGTCAAGACCTTGGCAGCAACGCGCAACGAGAGTAGGGTGACCCCGACCTGGGGGGCCGGAACGACGTCGACTCGATGCACCGGGTGAGCGTACACGCAGGGACAGGGGGCACGGTGACGTGTGGCTCGCCCTGTGCGTCGCGCTCCCTCAGGCAGTCGTCGCCACCCTCCGGGTCCTCCTCTCGGACCACCTCGACCGGCTCGACCCTTCGGGCGACACGGAGTTCAAGCCGTCCATTGTCCGAGGCTTCGGCTCGTCACGGTCGCCCCGCATCGGTCCCGTTCCCGTGCACGATCACAGGGGATCGAACTCCACTTGACGCTCGCAGCGACCGATACACGACAACACGGACAGCTCGAGGACGGTCGATCAGGATCGACCAACGCCCGGGCGGATGCGATCGAGTGGGGCTCGCGCATCCGAGGAGGACACGCCCGGGCAGGTGGGACGTCACTTAGGGACGAATCTGGCAGCCATACCGCAGCCCGTTCAAGACCGGGAGAGAGGTACGTGACGGGGGAGCCGAGGGGGGCGCAGGAGATCGACGACCGGCGAGGCACTGCCGTGTCGCGCCGCTTCCAGGGCGCGTTGATCGCCAGCTTCGCGGTGCTGGCCGTGCTCATCATCGCCGTCGCCTTCTGGGTCTGGTCAGAGCAGGCCGGGTCGATGCGAGAGCGGGCGGAGGGGAACCTCCACGCCGTCAGCGAGCTCCAGGCGGACGAGATCGCCGCCTGGCTCGAGGAGCGCAGGAGCGACGCGGAGGCGGTGCGGAACGACCCGCTGCTCGCCGGCGCCGCGGAGCGGCTCGTGAAGGGCGCGGCCGACGCCGACACGGTGGCCGACCTGCGCGCAAGGCTGGGCTCCCTGCAGCGCGACTATCTCTATCTTGACGTCGTCCTGGCCTCGCCGGACGGAAAGGCACTCCTTCGCGAGCCGGCGGACATGACCCACCCGATCGGGACGACCGCGGAGGCCGCGATCGCCGAGGCGGTCCGCACAGGGCGGACGCAGTCCACCGAGCTGTACGTCGCTGAGGACGGAGACCCGCGGCTGGAGTGGGTGGCGCCGCTCCTGCCCGAAGGGCGGCACGGCGCCGCGATTGCCGCGGTCCTGCTTCACGGCGACCCGGACGCCTACCTGTACCCCCTGCTCGATGAGTGGCCCGTCCCGACCCGCTCGGGCGAGTCGGTGCTCGTGGAGCGGCGCGGAGACGAAGTCCTGTATCTGTCGGATATCGAGGGCCGCGAGGATGCGGCGCTTCGGGTGGCGCTCCCACTCACCCAGACTGAACTCCCGGCCGTCCAGGCCGTGCTCGGAGCACACGGCATCATCAGCGGCACGACCAGCAGCGGCGTCGATGTGCTGGCCGCTGCCCAGCCTGTCCCGGGGTCGCGCTGGTACGTCGTGGCCACGGAGGACGCGGACGAGGTCCTCGGCCCGATCAGGCAGAGAGGCTGGATGACGGCCGCCTTCGCGCTCGTCGCGGTCGCGCTGGCAGGCGTGGCGACACTCCTGCTCTGGCGCCGCCGGGAGTCGCAGGTGACGGCGGCGCTGGTCGAGCGGGAGCGCGAGTTCTCGTCGCTCTTCGAGGGCATGATGGAGGGCGTCGCGACGCACGAACTCCTGCGTGACGAGGCCGGTGCGCCCGTCGACTACCTCATTCTGGACGTGAACCCGGCGTTCACCAGGCAGACCGGTCTGGCGGCGGACGAAGCCCGCGGCAGCAGGGGGAGCGAGCTTCTCCGAGATGACCCGCCGCCCTTCCTGGATGAGTTCGCGAGCACCGTCGACACCGGCCGTCATACGCGGTTCGAGGGCTATGTCGAGGCGCTCGATCGCCACTTGCAGATCTCGGTCGTCCCACAGGGCGGAGAGCGGTTCGCGGCCATCCTCGACGACGTCACCGGCCGCGTGGAACGCGAGCGCGAGCTCCGCGAGACCCAGGAGCGCCTGCGGTTCGCGCTCGAGAAGAGCCACACCGGCGGGTGGGATCTCGACCTCGTGGACCGCACGGCCGTCCGCACGCTCGAGCACGACCGCATCTTCGGGTACGAGACACCGCTGCCGGAGTGGACCTACGAGCGGTTCCTCGAGCATGTCGTGGACGAAGACAGGCCCGCCGTTGACGCCTCGTTCCAGAGGGCGCTGACGGAGCAGTCCGACTGGCGGTTCGAGTGCCGCATCCGGCGAGCCGACGGCGAGCTCCGCTGGATCCGCGCCGTCGGCGGTCACCAGTTCGACGAGGAGGGCTCGCCCCGACGACTCGCGGGCATCGTCCAGGACATCACCGCCGGCAAGCTGCACGAGCAGGAGCTCGCAGCCAGCGAGGCGCGCTTCAGATACCTCTTCGAGAACGCCGTCATCGGGATGTCCATGACAGAGCCCGCCGGTCGGGTCCACGTCAACGCGGCGTTCTGCCGGATGCTTGGCTACACGCCCGAAGAGCTGGCGCAGGCCCGATGGCAGGACCTGACGCCTCACGAGGACCTGCCGGAGATCGAGGCGGAACTCGCATCGCTGCTGTCCGGCGAGCGCGAGGCGGCCCGGTTCCAGAAACGGTACCTGCGCAAGGACGGCGGCATCGTCTGGGCCGACGTGAGCGTGCGCCTGCGCCGGGACGAAGCTGGCGAGCCTCTCCACTTCGTCACCGCGGTCCTCGACATCACGCAGCGCGTCGAGGCCGAACAGGAGGTCGCGCGACTCAACGCGGAACTGGAGCAGCGGGTCGCCGACAGGACGGCGGAGCTCGACGCCGCGAACAAGGAGCTCGAGGCGTTCGCGTACTCAGTCTCACACGACCTGCGCGCGCCCCTGCGCCACGTGAGCGGGTTCTCGGCGCTGCTCGCCGCGCATGGCTGCGAGCAGCTGGACGAGAAGAACCGCCACTACGTCGACCGGATCTCCGCCTCGGTGAACGAGATGGGCACGCTGATCGACGACCTGCTGGCCTTCTCGCGGACCGGACGCAAGGAGCTGGCCATGGAGCGCGTCGACATGGACGCCCTCGTTTCGGAGGCGCTCGCGCCGCTGCGCGACGAGGTCGGCGAGCGCCCCATCGAGTGGACGGTCGCCCCGCTGCCGACGGTGACCGGCGACGTGGCGCTGCTGCGCCAGGTCTGGGCCAATCTGCTGGACAACGCCGTCAAGTACACCAGTGGGTGCGACCCCGCCATCATCGCGGTCGGAGCCCACGAAGTGGACCACTCCGACGTCTTCTTCGTGCGCGACAACGGTGTCGGCTTCGACATGGACTACGCGCACAAGCTCTTCGGGGTCTTCCAGCGGCTGCACAGCGCCGCGGAGTTCGAGGGCACCGGCATCGGCCTCGCGAACGTCCAGCGCATCGTCTCGCGCCTCGGAGGCCGCGCCTGGGCAGAGGGCAGGGTCGGCGAAGGCGCGACGTTCTATTTCTCTCTCCCGCGACGCAAGGAGACGTCCAGGTGACCGACACGTACCCAGAGATCCTGCTCGCCGAAGACGACCCCAACGACGTGGAGCTCACCCTCGAGGCGCTGGCCGGCCACAACCTCGCGAACCGGGTCGTCGTGGCCCATGACGGGGTGGAGGTCATGGACTACCTGCGCTGCGAGAACGCGTTCGCCGGCCGGCCGCAGCGCCTGCCGGCGGTCATGCTGCTGGACATCAAGATGCCGCGCAAGGACGGCCTGGAGGTCCTGCGCGAGATACGCAGCGATTCCACGCTGAGGCGGCTCCCGGTCGTCATGCTCACGTCGTCGCGCGAGGAGCAGGACATCGTCGCCAGCTACGATCTCGGGGCGAACGCCTACGTGGTCAAGCCCGTCGACTTCCAGGAGTTCATGCACGCCGTGGAGCAGCTCGGCGTGTTCTGGGCGTTGCTGAACGAACGTCCGCCGGAGGAGGACTGACATGACGGACGAGGCGCCGCAGCGGCAGACGCTGAGAATCCTCCATCTCGAGGACTCGCCGCTCGACGCGGAGCTGACGGCCGAGCTGCTCCGCGCCGACGGCCGTGCGGTCGAGATCGACGTGGCCGGCGACAAGCGCTCGTTCGAGCGCCTTCTCGCCGCCGGTGACTACGACGTCGTCCTCGCCGACTTCGCGCTGCCGGACCTGGACGCCGTCGCGGCTCTCGATCTGTCGCGCGCGGCTCAGGAGGACATCCCCTTCATCTGCCTCTCGGGGACGATCGGTGAGGAGATGACGGTCGAGTTGCTGCGGCGCGGCGCCGACGACTGCGTGATCAAGGACCGGATGGCGCGGCTTCCGCACGCCCTCGACCGCGCCATCCGGGAGCGCGCCTCGCGCCGCCGCCTCGCCCGGACCGAGCGGCATGCGGCGGCACTCCTCGACAACCTTCCGAACGGGTACGCCTGGTGCCGCCTGCTCCGGGACGAGACCGAGGCCGCGGTGGATTGGCTCTATCTCGACGTCAATCCGGCCTTCGAACGCCTCACCGGCTTGAGCGACGTGGTGGGCAGACGCGGGTCGGAGCTCATCGCCGGGTTCGAGGAGATCGCACCTTCCTTGCTTCCCGCGTACGAGCGCGTGGCCCGCACGGGCATCCCGGAGTCGCTCGAGGTGGAGCTTCGCCCGGCCGGGACCTGGCAGTACATCTCCGTCTACAGCACGGAGCCGGACACGTACATCGTCGTGTTCGAGGACGTCAGCGAGCGGCACGAGGCGGTCGCGGCGCTCCTGGAAGGGTCAAAGCGCCTGCGCCGCACCCTGGAGGGAGCGGTGCAGGCAATGGGAGCCATGATCGCCGCTCGCGATCCGTACACGGCGGGGCACGAGCGGCGGGTGACCCAGCTGGCGGTGACGATTGCGACGGCCGTGGGGCTGCCGCCGTCCGCTGTGGAGGGCGTGCGTCTCGCGGGACTGGTCCACGATATCGGCAAGCTGGTCGTGCCCGCAGAGATCCTCACCAAGCCGTCGAGACTCTCGGCGATGGAGTTCGAACTCATAAGGGCGCACCCGGAGGCAGGCCGCGAGATGCTCGCGGCGATCGAGTTCGAGCAGCCCGTGGCGGACATCGTGTGGCAGCATCACGAGCGACTGGACGGGTTCGGCTACCCGCAGGGACTGCGGGGAGAGAAGATCCTGCCGGAGGCGCGGGTTCTCGCCGTCGCGGACGTCGTCGAGGCGATGGCCTCGCACCGGCCGTACCGGCCGGCGCTCGGCGCCGACGTGGCCCTGGCCGAGGTGCGCAGCGGCGCCGGCAGGCTCTACGATCGGGACGCCGTCGCCGCGTGCGAAGCCGCGTTCGGCGACGGCTTCACGTTCGACGACGTGTGAGCAGCCCGGCGTCCCCTGCAGGACCCACCGTCCCGGCGCCGCGGTGACCTTCTCTCCATCGCAGCAGGCCTCCCACTATCGGAATACCAACCTGAGCGGTCGGGTATATGCCCGACCGGAGCCGCGTTGCGCCACCTTGCCGCCCACGCGAAGGGAGACCACATGGCAGACGAAGGCAAGCCCGCCCTCACGCTCGACTGTATCGGGCTGTACTGCCCCGAACCGCTGTTCCAGACGCGAGAGAGTATCGACTCCATAGAGGTCGGAGAAGTCCTCGAGATCATCGCGGACGACCCCGCCGCGGAGGAGGACCTCAGGCGCTTCGCCAAGCGTGCCGGGCACGAGGTGGTCGCGCTCGAGAACGACGGTGTCGAGCTCCGCATCCTCCTCCGCAGGCTCAAGTAGCGCCGTTCCACCACCAAGGCACTGACCGAAAGGATCCCCATGGCCGACGAGCAGAACATCCTGTACGTGCAGACCAGCAACGCCCCGGAACGCCAGTACTCGCCCCTCGTCCTCGCGCAGAGCGCCAAGGCGATGGGTATCGACGCCGCCGTGTACTACCTGGGCATGGGTCTGACCGTGCTCAAGCCGGGCGCCGCCGAGGAGATGCAGCTCGGCAGCTTTCCCAGCGTGGCGGAGATGCTCCGCAAGACGATCGACATGGGTATCCCGGTCTACGTGTGTGAGGCCAGCAAGCAGATGCTCGGCTGGGACACTGTCGAGCTCATCGACGGCGTCAAGATCGTCGGGGCGGCGACGTTGAACGACCTCGCCCTGGACGCCGGCGCCACGATGTGGTTCTGAGGCGTCCCATGGCTGACGGCAGGACGGTTCAGCTGACCGACCCCGGCGAGGCGCTGCGCAGCGCCGGGGTCGTGTATGCCGACTACCAGAGCGCCAAGCCCGTCGACCCTCGTGTGGTCGAGGCCATGCTGCCGTACCTCACGGAAAGGTTCGGCAACGCGGCCTCGCTGCACGGGGTGGGCGACGTCGCGACCCAGGCGCTGGAGGAGGCGCGCGGGCGGGTGGCCGCGTTCTTCGGCGCCGACCCGCGCGAGATCGTCTTCACGAGCGGCGCCACGGAGGCAAGCAACCTCGCCATCGCGGGCTACGCTCTCCGCAACCGCCGCAAGGGCGACCACGTCATCATCAGCGAGGCCGAGCACATCAGCGTGCTCACCATCGGCAAGTACCTGGAGAAGCAGGGCTTTCGCGTCACACGAGCGCCCATCGACCTGCACGGGCGCGTGAACCCCAGGAAGCTGCGCGCCCGCATCACCGACGAGACCATCCTGGTCTCGCTGCAGTGGGCGAGCAGCGAGATCGGTACGGCGCAGCCCATCGCCGAGATCGCCGAGATGCTCGACGGCACCGGCATCGCGCTGCACAGCGACGCCGTCGCCGCAGAGGGGCTCCTTCCCATCGACACGGGCACCGTCCCCGTCAGCCTGCTGAGCCTCTCGAGCAACGACCTCTACGGGCCGCGCGGGATCGGCGCCCTCTACGTCCGCAAGGGCATCCAGGTTGCGCCGCTGCTGCTGGGCGGTGGGCAGGAGCGCGGCCTGCGCTCGGGCAGCGAGGATCTCGCGAGCATCATGGGATTCGCCGCGGCCGCAGACATCATGGCCGCGGAGATGCCGGCAGAGGTGGAGCGCGTCCGGGCCATCCGCGACCGGCTCGTGGAGCGCGTCCTCTCGGAGATCCCGGACGCGCACCTCAACGGCCACCCGGAGCAGCGGCTGCCCAACAACGCGCACTTCCGGTTCGAGGCGGTGGAGGGAGAGGCGATGGTCCTGTCGCTGCGCGACGCCGGCATCGCCGCATCCACCGGCTCCGCCTGCAGCTCCAAGACGCTCGAGCCGTCCCACACCCTCATCTCCTGCGGCCTGCTGCACGAGGAGGCCCACGGCTCGCTCGAGTTCACCTTCGGCCGCTGGAGCGCGATGGAGGACGTGGACCGCATCATGGAGGCGCTCCCGGGTGTGATCCAGCGCCTCCGCTCGCTCTCGCCGTTGTACAGGACAAGCGCGCCCGCCGAGCCATGAAGCCGACCATCGACCCCTCGACACCACCGTCACCCGAGGCGCCGGCCGCAGTGTCCACCGACCCGAAAGGCTCCGACCGATGAAATCGACGCAGTACACAGAGAAGACGCTCGAACACTTCCGCAACCCACGCAATGTGGGGACGCTGGAAGGAAAGAACGTCGCCGTCGGCCGCGTGGGCAATCCGACCTGCGGCGACCTCATGGACATATACATCCGGGTGGGCGACGACGACACCATCGAGGACATCAAGTTCCAGACGTTCGGCTGTGGTTCGGCCGTCGCGACCTCGAGCATGATCACCGAGCTCGTCCAGGGCATGAAGCTGGACGACGCGCTCAAGGTGAGCCGCGGTGACGTGGCCGACGCGCTCGAAGGCCTGCCGCCGATCAAGATGCACTGCAGCAACCTGGCGGCCGACGCGCTGCACGAGGCCATCAAGAACTGGCGTGAGGGCGTCAGCCCGGACGACGCCAAGAAGACGCCGGGCGGCACCGCCTGCCACCCGATCCCGGCCGCCGTGGCCCAGGTCGAGATCAAGAGTCTGGACGCTTACGAAGGCAAGGGACTGTACAGCAAGCTCGACGACCTGGGCGAGGTCGCCGGCCAGCGCGTCGTCGTGCTCGACACCGGCGACCAGGCCGCGCAGCTGGCCATGGACCTCACCGAGCACACCGGCCGCGTGGTCCTCATGACCACCGGCAAGGAGCCGAGCGTGAGCCCGGCGGTGCGCTCGGCCCTGCGCCTCAGCGACGTGAAGGTCCTGGCCGAGGCGCAGCCGCTCGAGCTGCTCGGAGAAGGCGAGCTCGAGCGCATCCGCGTCCACGACCTCAACGAGGACGAGGAGTACGAGCTCACCGCCGACGCGTTCGTCGTGCTCGACTGACCCTGCCCTGGGCCGCCCGCGGCGCGCGGCCCGGGCTGCACGCACCGCGGCAGCGCTGGAACGAACGAGAGGCCCGGAGGGACGCTGCGTCCCTCCGGGCCTCTCGCGCTTTCCGAGCCCGCGACAGCACACCTCCGCGCGCCCCACCCCGGGAGTGATGCTCGCGGAGCCCTCTGCCGGCGGGGACCCGACGGGTACCCATTCCGTCCCCGGTGCGGCTCAGGCGCCGACCGATGGATACCCGTCGGGTCCCCGATTCCAGAGCATGCGCGCAGGCATGTCGCCGGCCCCCTGGGACTCCCGGATCGGGCGCAAGGCCAGAGATCAAGGCGCGGGGTCAGAGATCGAGCACGAGGTGCACGTCCTCAGGCTCGAGGGCGAGCAGGTCCGGGTCGGGTGGGTCCGCGAGCCGGGCGCCCTGGGCCAGGTAGAACCTCAGGGCGCCCTCGGACGGCGTCGCTGAGATGTACAGGCGGCGGGCGCCGCGGTGCACCGCCTCGGCGCAGACCGGCGCGAGCAGGCGCGCCGCCAGACCGAGTCGCCGGTACGGCCGGCCCACGTGGAGCAACGCGAGCTGCAGGACGGCCGGATCGCCGCCGACCGCCGCGCCGCCCAGGAGGGCCACGCCGGCCAGCACGGGTGGGCCGTCCGCGGGTCGAGCCTCAGCCGCCCAGCCGGCGCCGCCCGCCTCGAGGTGACCGCACGCGAACTCGACGACCTCGTCGAGCCACGCGCCGCTCCACTGCGGCACCTCCTCGCCGTGGCCGAGCGGGGCGATCTCGCCGCGGCGCACCGCGTACAGCATCGGGACAGACTCGGAGCGGTCCAGCTCCGCCAGCCGCTCCGCGTCCGTGGCCATGAACGGCACGAGCGCGTGGACCGGCCGGAGCCGGCCCTCGCCCTCGTCCGTCCCGGCGCCCAGGCGCCGGCCACGTGTCTGCTCGTCCGTCACGAGCGCGCGCTCATCTCAGTAGTTGTGCGCGTACACTTCCTGGTAGTCGGTGGGGTGGTCGCACGCGGGGCACTTGGCGAGAGCCTTGGAGCCCGTGTGCACGAACCCACACTTGCGGCAGATCCACGTGACCTTCTCGTCCTTCTCGAAGACCCTGTGGTCGTCGATGTTCTTCTTGAGCGCGCGGTACCGCTCCTCGTGGTGCTGTTCCACTTTGGCGATGGCACGGAAGCGCCTGGCGATCTCCGGGAAGCCCTCGGCGTCGGCGACGTCGGCGAACGCCGGGTACAGGTCGGTCCACTCCTCGTTCTCGCCGTTGGCGGCCGACTCGAGGTTCGTGGCGGTGTCGCCGTTCAGATCGCCGGCCGGATAGGTGGCGGTGATCTCTATCATGCGGCCATCGAGGTAGCGGAAGAGCATCTTGGCGTGCTGCTCCTCGTTGGCCGCGGTCTCCGCGAAGATGGCCGCGATCTGCTGATAGCCCTCTTTGACGGCGATCTTGGCGTAGAACGTGTAGCGGTTGCGCGCCTGGCTCTCGCCGGCGAACGCCTTGAGGAGGTTCTGCTCGGTCGCGGTGCCTGCCAGCGACGTCGTCTCGACAGGGGTTGCCATGCCTGCTCCTTTCACTGCGGGATGCTGGAGGCAGTCTATCCAGTGGCGCCGTGGCTCCGCGAGTGCCCGGCGGCGGTCAGGGGGCGGGCAGGTCGACGCCGGCCTCGGCGGAGCCGCCCGTGGTCCAGCTGGCGCCGGCGGCGGCGGCCATCACGGCCGCCATGGCCGCCGCCTCGAGCGGCGTGATGCGCTGGCCCAGCACGACCAGCGCGGCCAGCGCGGCCACCGCCGGCTCGATGCTGAGCAGCACGCCGTAGGTCGCGGCACGCACGCGGCGGATGGCCACCATCTCGAGCCAGTAGGGGAACGCGGAGGAGACGACGGCGATGACGACGCCGAGCAGGACGGCGTCCCAGTGCCCCGCCAGCCTGACGCCGTCGATGGCCAGGAGCGGGGTGGCCAGCACCGTGGCGCCGGCCATCATCAGCGCCGTGACGGTGAGCGGGTCCATGCCCGTCACGACGCGCTTGGCGAGCAGCAGATATGCCCCCCAGCAGATGCCGGCCGACAGCGCGAGCAGCAGGCCGACGCCGGTGGCCGCACCCGACGGGCCGGCAAGGACGACGACTCCCGTGCCGGCCAGCACGATCCACAGCCAATCCAGCCGGCGACGTGTGCCGATGACGGCGACGCCGAGCGGTCCGACGAACTCGATGGCGACGACGATGCCGACGGGCACGCGCGAGATGGCGCCGTAGAAGCTGAGGTTCATCAGGAAGAGGGTCACCGCCAGCGCAGCCAGCGGCAGACGGTGACCCCTGGGCGGCAGTCGCAGCGAGCGTGGTCTCAGAACGAGGAGGATCAGCGCGGCGAACGCCGTGCGCAGCCAGAGCGCCTCGACCACGCCGACGGAGTCGATGACGCGCACGGCAAGGGCGGAGCCTGTCTGGATGGAGAGCGTGAGCACGACGACGAGCGCTGCGGCGACCGCGGCGTCGCGCCGCACCGGCGCGCGGGGCGGTCCTGCTGGGTGTCCTGCGTCGTCCATGACATCAGTCTACTGAGACGGCCGTCTTCGGAGCATCCGCAGGAGGGCACGAACCACTACCCCCGCGCCCTGGTCTCGGGGTGAAGAGTGGTCGGACTCACACTTGTCCGGCTCGCGCCCGCCATGGTAGCTTCCGCCATTCCCCCAAGGCACGGACAGGAAGAGTCCGGTCCCACCGACAGCGAGGACGACATGGGCGCGAGGCCGATCAAGACTCCCGAAGAGAAGCGCGCCATCCTGTATGGCCATCCCATCCCGGAGAACAGCTTCGCCGTACGGGACCTGCAGCACAAGCTCCCCGGCGTCGGCCTGTTCGACCTGCGCCGGACCGAGGACGGCGCTCACGCCTGCACCTTCTGCGGCGCCTGTCAGAACAAGTGCCCGGTGCAGTGCATCGACGTGCGTATGGACAAGTCGCGCTCGCACGGCAAGGGCAAGGACCGCCACTTCGCCGGCACCATCACCATCGACGAGCGCCGCTGCATGACCTGCAACCACTGCATGGAGGCCTGCCGCTTCGACGCGCTCGTCCCCACGGACCTCTATCGTGAGCACCGCCGCCGGGTGCAGGACCTCGCCCGCGAGACGCCGCAACTCTCGAGCGGCCACGGCCTCTGCAGCGGTTGCGGCGCCTCCATCGTCGTCAACCAGGTGCTGAGCCAGATCGACAGTCACTACGTCGTCTCCGGCGCCACCGGCTGCCTCGAAGTGAGCACGACGCGCTACCCGTTCACAGCCTGGAAGGGCAGCTACATCCACACCAACTTCGAGAACGCCGCCGCCACCCTATCCGGCGTCGAGACCGCCTTCCGCGCCCTGTACCGCCGCGGCAAGCTGAAGGACAAGGTCAAGTTCATCGCCTTCGGCGGCGACGGCGGCACCTACGACATCGG
>DAIQNY010000072.1:0-13795 GCA_036788155.1 Actinomycetota bacterium
CTGGTATGGTGCCCGTTCACGACGCCGCAAGGCGACTGTTCACCCCTGCTCCAGCATGCGTGCTGGGGCCGCACAGACCACAGGAGGTGATTGGGATAAACAGGTACGAGCTCATGCTCATCGTGAACCCGAACGCGGAAGAGGATCGCCAGAAGGAGATCGTCGACCGTCTCCGCACCAACGTCGAGAACGACGGCGGGTCCATCGTCGGCATCGACGAGTGGGGCAAGCGGAAGTTGGCCTACGAGATCAAGAAGGAATCCGAAGGCGTCTACACCGTCATCACGTTCACGGCGACACCCCAGACCCTGGCTGAGACCGAGCGAGTGCTCAGCATCACGGACGAGGTCCTGCGCTTCAAGACCACGCGGCTGAAGTCCTAGCGGCACCACGAGGAAAGGGAGACCACCGTGGCCGGGTCCATTAACAGCGTCGTCATCGTCGGCAACCTCACGCGTGACCCCGAGTTGCGGGCGACGCCCAGCGGCACGAGTGTGTGCAGTCTGCGCGTCGCCGTCAACGACCGTGTCAAGGACCCGAACAGCGGCGAGTGGGGCGACAAGCCCAACTACTTCGACGTCGATGTCTTCGGGGGCCAGGGCGAGCGTTGCGCGCAGTACCTCGCCCGTGGGCGCCAGGTCGCCGTCAGCGGTCGTCTGCGTTGGCGTGAGTGGGAGGCGCAGGACGGCCAGAAGCGTCAGGCGGTGTCAATCGTCGCCGACAACGTGCAGTTCATCGGTCCGCGTGACGGCGGTGGCGGCTTCCAGCAGTCCGGCACCTATCAGCAGTCCGGCCAGCGCCAGGGCGGCACCCCGTTCAATGGAGGGGATCTCACGCCGCCCGGCGGCGACTTCGGTGAAGGCGCCGACGACGACATCCCGTTCTGAGCAGGAAGAAACTGCGCCGGTAGGCGCGAGGAGAGAGACCAAGCATGCCGAGTTCCAAGCCCAAGCCGCGGCGTGAGAAGAAGGGCAAGGCCGGAGGGTACGGCCAGGCCCGGCGCCGCTACTGCTACTTCTGCAAAGAGAAGATCGAAGAGGTCGACTACAAGAACCACACGACCCTTCGCCGCTTCATGTCCGACAAGGGCAAGATCCGCTCGCGCCGCATCACCGGCACCTGCCGGCGTCACCAGAATCAACTGGGGTCCGCCATCAAGCAGGCGCGCGAGCTGGCACTGCTTCCCTACGTCAACCGCTGAGGAGAGGTCATGGAGGTCATCCTGCTCCAGGACGTCGAGGATCTCGGCGACAAGGGCCAACTCGCAAACGTGGCCCGGGGGTACGCTCGCAACTATCTGATCCCGCGCAAGCTGGCCGAAGTCGCGACCCCGGGCAAGATCGTCGAGTTCCGTCGTCGTGAAGAAGAGCGCAAGGCGCGCGAGGCTCGTCTGGCCGTCCAGGCCGAGGAGTTCACCGCTACGCTCAACAAGACCGTCATCACGCTGGCCGCCAAGGCAGGCGAGGGCGCCCGCCTGTTCGGCAGCATCACGACCGCCGACATCGCCGACGCCATCAAGGACGCGCGCGGCATCACCATCGACAAGCGCAAGGTCCTGCTGGAGGAGCCGATCAAGGAACTCGGTACCTTCCAGGTCGACGTCGAGGTCGCCGAGGGCTTCGTCGCCAGCGTCAAGACCATCATCGTGCCCGCCTGACACACTCGAGCTGACACGAGCGGCCGCCGCGGCGGCCGGCAAGACCGGAAGCCCCGGGCGAGGCGCGAAGAGCGCTTCTCCCGGGGCTTCTCCGTCTGCCGGGGGCGGGCGGCAGCGGCCTCGCAGCCGCGCCCGCTCACCCCTGCAGACCCGGCACTGTCACCCGACTGCTGAACAGACCCCAGAGCAGCAGACCGTCCAGCAACAGCGGCAGCACTGCCCACGGCGAGATCCAGACCATCTGCAGCACCAGGGAACACGCGGCGCCGGCGACGACGAGCGCCCCGAACCACTGTGCCGGAACGGCCCAGTGCAGCAGGGCGCCGGCCGCCAGCACGAAGAACACGGCGCTGGCGATGGCCAGCAGGGGCGTGAGCGTGTCAAGGGCGCCCCCCGACGGGAGGAGCGTGTGCGTGTCCAGCCCGAACGGCCAGATGAGGCGCCCGCCTACCCACCACGGTGGCGGAGCCTGACCGGCCGCCGCCGGCACCAGCGCAGTGAGGTTGATGTGGGCCGCGAAGAGCAGCAGCAAGAGGACGATCCAGCGCATGACGACTCCTTTCGCGGAAACTCAATCTGTTGTGAGTTTCCACTCGGCGTGAGAGAGGCCCGCTCAGGGGCGGGCCTCGTGCTTCCCTACCCTATGAACCTGATGATGCGGGCGAGCAGGTCCTCGTCCTTGTCGTACGACGGGTCGTCGCGCACGATCAGCAGGTACTCGACGACCATCGCAGTGACCATCTGCTCGACCAATCGGGCATCGCCGGGCGGGAACTCGCCCGAATCCATGCCCGCCTGCACGAGCTCCCTGACGAGGTCACCGTTGGCCTTGCGGAACGCGTCGGCGGCGACCTCATACTGCGCGAACCACTCCTCGCGACCGGTCTGTTCCACGTGCCGCCTCCCCATATCGATCACGATGCGCACCGCGGCCTCTATCCTGGCGGCGTTCGTGGGCAGCGCGGCCAGCATGGCGGCCAGCCGCGCCTTCTCCTGCGCCGCCTGCCGCTCGACCAGATACGCGTAGATCTCGCGCTTGCCGCCGAAGTGCACGTAGATGGTCTTCTTGGAGATACGCAGCGCTCGGGCCACGTCGTCCAACGTCGTGCCCCTGTAGCCGACATCCTCCATGCGGCGCCGGAAGGCGTCGGCGATCTGCTGCTGCGTCGAGCTCACGTGGCCTCCTGCCATCGCCGGAAACTCATGACGTGTCCAGTTTCCATCATGGGAACTGCTTTGTCAAGCAGTTTCTGCAAGGCTCCCGTCATAGCCCCTGCACCGGCTCAGGGGCGAGGTTCGCCGAGCGCACATGCGCGGATGTGGGCGATCCTCCAGCCGTCGTCCCGGCGGACGACCACATCTGTGAACCGATGGGTGACCCGCGTCGAGCCATCGGGCATCCTGAAGCCTTCGATGGTCGCTTGCCCGTCGGCGAGGGCCACGTCGCCGGAGACGAACCGCACCCCGACGATCGTGGAGGTGTGCGTGGAGCCGAGCGCGCTGCCGGAGAGCAGTCCGCCGAGGAGCCGCGTGATCTCCTCAGTGCCCTCGCTGACATCGCCGAACGGATCTATCGCCGTGGCGCCGGGGGCGAGGCACTCCGCGAGGGCGACCAGGTCTGCCGCCGCCCACGCGCGGTCGTAGGCCGCCTCGAGGTCGCGGATGGCCGCCTCGTCATCCGAGCGTGTGGGGCTGTGGCGGTGGTCCATGCGGCTGTCTTTCCCCGGGGGCCACGGGTGCGGGACACCGTCGTATGCGCTCACGTGGCCTGACCATCTCCTTGAGAGCCACGGCGGCTCACCGGCGAGCCGTTCCAGCCTCCGTTGCGAGCGTCGGACGGCGTCAGCGCCTTCATCTGCCGTCCTCTGCGCGGGCTATCATCGTCACGCCGAGTCGCGTAGACTCCGAGGCTCAGTCCACCGTCCCGAGGGGAGTCAGTTGGCCGTCGAGCGCATCGAGGCAGCACCAGCCAGCCCGCACCTGCCGCCGCACAATCTCGAGGCGGAGCAGTCGGTTCTCGGCGCGATGCTGGTCAACCCCAACGCCATCACGGCGTGCGCGGAGTTGCTCACGGCGGACGACTTCTACCGCGACACACATCGGCTCATCTACCGCGCCGTCCTTGCGCTGTTCGAGTGTGGCGAGGAAGTGGACGTCATCACGGTTGGCGCGCAGCTCGAACGCGAAGGCATGCTCGAGCGCGCCGGAGGGCGCGAGTTCGTCCACACGCTCGCGGAGTTCGTGCCGGCGGCGGCCAATGCGCCGCACTACGCCGGCATCGTCCGCGAGCAGAGCGTGCTGCGCTCGCTCATCCGGGTCGGCAACGAGATCGCGGAGCTCGGGTACCAGCACCCGGGCGAGACGCGCGACCTGCTGGACCGCTGCGAGCAGAAGGTGTTCGCCATCCAGCAGCAGCGCAGCGTGGGCGAGTTCGAGCACATCAAGGAGGTGCTCGTCCGCAACTTCGAGCACCTCGCCACGCTCGACGGCGAGCGCGGCATCACCGGCGTCGCCACCGGCTTCGACGGCATCGACGGTATCACCGGGGGCTTCCAGAAGGCCAACCTCATCGTGCTCGCCGCGCGCCCCGGTGTCGGCAAGACCAGTCTGGCGCTCAACATGGCGCAGCACATGGCCACCGAGGGCCGCCGGCCGGACGGCGGCAGGCACGCGGTCGCCATCTTCAGTCTGGAGATGAGCGCCGAGGAGCTGGGCGAGCGCCTCATGTGCTCCTCGGCGCGCGTCAGCTCCCACAAGTTGCGCACCGGCCGCCTCTCGCCCGACGACCACGCCAAGCTGGTCCAGGCGGCCGGCGTCCTGGAGAAGGCCGACATCTTCATCGACGATACCGCCGGCCTCAACATGTTCGAGCTGCGCGCCAAGGCGCGCCGCCTGCAGGCCAAGACCCCGCTCAGCCTCGTCATCGTCGACTACCTCCAGCTCATGTCCGGCGACGGCCGGTCAGACAACCGGCAGCAGGAGGTCAGCACCATCTCCCGGGGCATCAAGCAGCTCGCCCGCGAGCTCAGCGTGCCGGTCATCGCGATCAGCCAGCTCAACCGCTCCCCGGAGGCGCGCGCCGACCGCGAACCCCAGCTCGCCGACCTGCGCGAGTCGGGCGCCATCGAGCAGGACGCCGACATGGTCATGTTCATCTACGAGGACCCGAGCGATCCGCAGGCCAAGGGCACCGTCAAGCTCAAGATCGCCAAGCACCGCAACGGTCCAACCGGTGTGGTGCGACTGGGCTTCGTGCGCGACTACACGCAGTTCCGCACCCTCCGCCAGACCGAGGATTACGGATACGGCGACGACGAGTAGCAGCTCGCCGCGGCGCCGACGCCCGTCTGACGCCCGCCGCGGGCGGTCCACAGGTACACTCACCCGCATGAAGCACGCTTCAACACAGTCGGCCCCCTCGAGGAGCCCTGTGGTCACCCGACTCCAGACGCCGGCGCTCGACCCAGTCGCGCTCGTCCGCACCCTCGGGCTCGAGGGCGCATCGCCCGTCGTGCTGCTGGACTCGGCCAGCGGGTCGCCGCAGCTGGCCCGCCGGCACTACCTCGCCTGGGACCCGGTGTTCCGGCTGCGCGCACGCGGCGGACGCGTTCGGATGCAGGTGGGCGTCGGCGTGATGAACGAAGGCGGGCCGCAGGCGCGCGCGCTCGCCCACAAGGCCGACGCTCTGGCCGCGCTGGCGCCCTTCGAGGCGCTGCGCGAAGCCACTCGCCTGGCGGCGCTGCCCGCGCGGGCGGCCGACGCCGCCGTAGGTGCGAGCGGCAGCACCGGTCGCGGCCTCGCGCCGAGCGGCGACCCGGATGTCGCCGATCTGGCCGAGGCGGAGGCCCTCGTCGGCCTTCTCAGCTACGACGCCGTGCGGTACCTGGAGCATCTGCCGGACACGGTACGCGACGACCTCGGCATCCCCGACATCGACGTGTTCCTGCCCGGGCGGCTGCTGCGCTACGACCTGCAGACCGGCGAGGCCGTCCTGGTCGACCGCCTCGCCGCAAACGACGAGGCGGCGGCGGCGCAGGCGGCGCGCGTCGAGCAGGCCCTGCGGGCCGCGCGCCGCCCCTCCCCCGCCGCCCTCCACGGCAATGACCTGCCGGTGTTCCGCAGCACCTTCACCCGGGCGGAGTACGAGGAGGTCGTGCGGCGCACGCGCGAGTACGTCTTCGCCGGCGACATCTTCCAGGCCAACCTCAGCCAGCGGCTCGACCTCTGCTACGCCCTGCCGAGCCTGCACCTCTACGACACCCTGCGGACCGTGAACCCCAGCCCGTTCGCCGGTTACCTGCACTTCGGCGAGTACGAGCTCATCAGCTCGTCCCCGGAGCGCCTGGTCTCGCTCGACGCCGACGGTTGGGCCGAGACTCGGCCCATCGCCGGCACCCGGCCCCGCGGCTCGCTCACGCCCGACGACCTCACCGACGACCTCAACCTGGATCCCAAGGACCGCGCCGAGCACATCATGCTGGTCGACCTCGAGCGCAACGACCTCGGCAGGGTGTGCGAGTACGGCACCGTGCGCGTCAACGAGCTGATGGTCAACGAGTACTACAGTCACGTCATCCACATCGTGAGCAACGTGCGCGGCCACCTGCACCCCTCCCGCGACGCGGTGGATCTGATCCGGGCGATGTTCCCCGGCGGTACCATCACCGGCTGTCCCAAGGTGCGGTGCATGGAGATCGTGGACGAGCTTGAGACAGTGCGCCGCGGCCCGTACACCGGGTCCTTCGGATGGATCGCCGCGCGGCGTCTGGACCTCAACATCATCATCCGCACGCTGGTGCGCAAGGGCGACAGGTTGTTCCTGCAGGCCGGCGGAGGCATCGTCGCCGACTCGGTGCCGGCGCGCGAGTACCGCGAGACCCTGCACAAGGCCGCCGGCATGCTTCGGGCCGTGAGTGCGAGCATCGCGGAACGCGCGCGATGACGCGCACCGGCTCGACGAACGGGCAGGCGAGACGGTGTCGGATGTGACGCCATGGCTATGGCGCGGGGCGTCGCTCGGTCCTCCCGCGCGATAGACTCCCGCCCGTGACCATGCTCATTCTCAACGGCGTCCTCATGACGGTGGACGAGGCGACCCTGCCGGCCACCGACCGGGCGCTCACGCACGGCCTGGGTCTCTACGAGACCATCAAGCTGGTCGACGGCGTGCCGGTGTTCTTCGAGGAGCACGTTGCCCGTCTGGTGCAGGGCATCGCCGCACTCGGGCTGGACAAGTCCATCGACAAGCCCGAGCTGGCCGAGCAGATCTGCCGCCTGGCCGAGGCCAACGGCCGGAGCCACAACGGGTGCCGCCTGCTCGTCACTGCGGGATCGCCCGGAGGCACACCCAACCTGCTGGTGCAGACGGACAGGCGCGACTTCCCGGACAGACCTCTCCGCGTCGTCACCCACCGCGGCGTCCGGGTGAGCGCGCAATACAAGGCGATGACGGTGATGCAGTCGTACTTCGCACAGCGCGCGGCGCACGCCGCCGCCGTGGACGACGCGCTGCTCGTGGACGGCGAGGGCCGGATCTTCGAGGGTGCGACGTCCAACGTGTTCGTCGTGCGCGGCGGCGGCCTCATCACGCCGCCCGCCGAAGGCGACATCCTGCCCGGCGTTCTCCGCGCCAAGGTCGAACAGCTCGCCACGGCGGCGGGCGTCCCTGTGGTAGAGGCGTGGGCCCGCGTCGCCGACCTGCGCCCTGACGACGGCCTCCTGCTCACCAGCAGCGTCCGCGGCATCGTGCCGGTGGAGCGCGTGGACGACGTCGCGCTGCTGGTGCATCGGGAGGAGCTGGACACGCTGCGCTCGCTCGTCGGCTCGGCCGAGAAGACGAGCGCCGACGCGTTCCGGGCCGCCTACCTCTGAGGCGACCGACAGCGGCACCGGCCGTCCGGCGTCGCACAGTCGGCGGGTTAGGGGCGCCGCCGGTCGCGGAAGGCTCCAGCCATGCGTCGCACGCCGCTCATCCTCGTCGCGGTGGCGGTCGCCGTCGCCGTCCTCGTCGCGGTCGCCGTCACCCGCGGACCGTCGCCCACGACGGCCGACGCCACCGCTACGCCGACCGCCGCCGCGTCTCCGGACGTGGAGAGCGGCGGCTCGCCGGGAACGAGCCCGGAGCCGCCCGTCGTTGCGCTGGAGGAGGTCCCCGGCTCGTACGGCCAGCCTGTGTACGTCGCGGCTCCGCCCGGCGACGCATCGCGCCTCTTCATCGTGGAGAGGACGGGCGCGATCCGCATCGTGAAGGACGGCGAGGCCCTCGACCGGCCCTTCCTCGACGTCTCCAACGACGTCTCGCTAGGCTACGAGCAGGGTCTGCTCTCGATGGCCTTCGACCCGGACTACGCCGGCAGCGGGCTCTTCTACGTGAACTACACCGATCGTGACGGCGACACCCGCGTCGTGCGGTACCGCGTGTCTGACGACCCGGACAGGGCAGACCCCTCCACCGCCACCGAGATCCTCCGGGTCGACCAGCCGTACTCCAACCACAACGGCGGCCAACTGCAGTTCGGCCCGGACGGCCGCCTCTACGTCGCTATGGGAGACGGCGGCAGCGCCGGCGACCCGGATGGCCGCGCCCAGGATCCGGGGAGCAGGCTCGGCAAGCTGCTGCGTATCGACGTCGACGCGTCTCCGGCGCAGATCGAGATCTGGGCCGTCGGCCTCCGGAACCCCTGGCGGTTCTCCTTCGACCGCGAGACCGGGGCGCTGTGGATCGGGGACGTGGGTCAGAACTCTCGCGAGGAGATCGACTATCTGCCCCCAGGTCACGAGGCGGGAGCCAACTTCGGCTGGAACGGCTACGAGGGCAGCGAGATCTACGACCAGTCGACCGCTTCGCAGCTCGACGAGGACGCGCTCACGTTCCCGGTGAGCGAGTACGGCCGCGACCTCGGCATCTCGGTCACCGGCGGGTACGTGTACCGGGGCTCAGCCCTCCCGGCGCTCCGCGGCTTCTACCTGTTCGGCGACTTCGGCTCCGGCAACGTCTGGGCCATGCGCGGCCCAGAGGGAGAGCGCTACCGCCTCGAGGGTGTCGACGGCAGGGTGGACCAGCTCTCCTCGTTCGGTGAGGACGCGGACGGCGAGTTGTACGTCACGTCGCTCGCCGGGTCCGTCTACCGCATCGTGGCGCCCTGACGCGACGGCGTGACGCATCGGCGCGCGCCGTCGCCCGCCGGGACACGGTGCACGGCTCGGCGACGGTGAGCACTCAGGTGCTGCAGGAGTTCTACGACGTGACGACGCGCAAGCTCGCGCACCCTCTCGCTCCTTCCACTGCGCGACTGGCGGCGCAAGAGTTCTCCGCCCAGAACCTCGTACGACTGGAGGCCCCGATGCTGCTCAGGGCGATGGACCGGAGCATCGCGGACTCCGTGTCGTTCCGGGACGCGCTGATCGTGGAGGCCGCGCTCGCCGGCGGGTGCCGCACGCTGTACAGCGAGGACTTCCAGCACGAGCGCGCCTTCGGCCCCCTTCGGGTCGAGAACCCGTTCGCGCCGGCGCGCGAAGCCGGGCCGGCGCCCAGACAGCTCAGAGGTCGACCTGGAACCGGCAGACGCTGAAGACTGGCCGTGAAGACTGGCCGTGAAGGCGGGCCCGTCTGAGGCCGGCCGGCGCCGGCGAGCCGCGGGCTCACCGCCGGCGTCCCTCCAGGAACCAGCTCGTGTGGTGGTGGACGGGCAAGCCCGGTCGTACCTCGTCGTAGGCACGCTCCTCGAGGTCCAGCACCTCGAAGGCGGCGAGGTCACGCTCGAGCTCCTGCGCCGTGCAGAAGTGCAGGTACACCCTGTCCACCCAGCTGCGTTCTTCGCCGCTGACGGGATGCCCCTTGGCGTAGTGCTGGGGGTCGCGCGGCGAGAGCGTGCTCAAGAAGAGAAGGCCGCCGGGACGGGCGACGGCGGCGAGCGCCGCCGCGAACTCCCGGCGGCCGATCGGTCCCAGCAGGTGGTAGACGTTGCAGGCGAAGACGATGTCGAACGCGTTCGCCCGCTCGGGGTCGGCCGCGAACGACGCCAGGTCCGCGGCCAGATACTCGGCAGTGAGAGAGGCCTTGCCCGCTTGACGCACGGCGTTCGCGTGCTCGCGCCGAGCAGCCTCTATGGCCGCCGGCGAGCCGTCGATGCCGAGGGCATGGCAGCCGAGCTCGCGGGCGAGAAACCGGGTGTCGCGGCCGTAGCCGCACCCGACGTCGAGCAGCCGCAGGTCCGGGGTGGCGTACGGCCGCAGGCGGGCGACGGTCAGCTGCGCCAGCGGGCTGGGACCATCGCCCCACATCCTCTCGTCCTCGGCGTACCGCCGCTCCCAGTGCAGCGAGGCCTGCGGCACGTCGGGCTCGGGCGGCCCGAAGGGTCCGCCGCCCGAGCCTCCTCCCCGGCTCGGGGTCACGACTGCGTCAGGCGGCGCCACGCCTCCAGGTACTTCTCGGACGTCTTCGCGGCCACCTCCGGGGGCAGCTCGGGGCCCGGCGCCGTCTTGTCCCAGTCGAGCGTCTCCAGGTAGTCGCGCACGTACTGCTTGTCGTAGCTCGGCTGGCTCTTCCCCGGCTCGTAGCCGTCCGCCGGCCAGAACCGCGACGAGTCCGGCGTCATGGCCTCGTCGATCAGGATGAGCTCCCCGTCCAGGATGCCGAACTCGAACTTGGTGTCGGCGATGATGATGCCGCGCTCCAGCGCGTAGCCGGCGCCGAACCTGTACAGCTCCAGCGCCGTTTCGCGCACCTTCTCCGCCATCTCCCGGCCGATCAGGTCCACGGTCGCGTCGTATGAGATGTTCTCGTCGTGGTCCCCGATGGCGGCCTTGGTCGACGGCGTGTAGATCGGCTCCGGCAGTCTGCTGGCCTCCACAAGGCCGGACGGCAGATCGATGCCACAGACCTGGCCGGTCCTCTCGTAGTCCTTTCGTCCCGAGCCCGTGAGATAGCCGCGCACGATCGCCTCCACCGGAAGCGCCTCTGCCCTGTGCACCACCACGGACCGCCCGGCAAGGTGCTTGTGTTCCGCATCGGTGCTGAACGGGTCAGGGTCCAGGAGGTGGTTGGGGATGATCGCGTCGGTCTGCTCGAACCAGAAGTTGGAGATCTGCGTGAGCACCGTGCCCTTCTCGGCGATCGGTGTGGGCAGGACCACGTCAAACGCGGACAGACGGTCGCTCACGACGATGAGCATCTGGTTCGGCGCGTACTCGTAGACGTCGCGGACCTTGCCCCGGTTGATGAGCTTCCAGGCGGACTCGTTGGACTCGTACAGGGTGGTCATGATCGCGGCGCTCCTTTCGCGGCGATGAGGTCGAGCAGAGCTTGAGCGGCGGCGGCGGGGCCGGCGGTCTCCTGGCCGGGCAGCCCGAGTTGCGTGCGCAACTGCCCGACGAACACGCCGGCCCGAAACGCCGCCGCGAACGTGATCGCGGCCAGCGCCTCATGCTGTTCGCGCCGCTGTGCCGGGCCGAAGGGGTTGGCGAAGTAGCTGTGCGTGATGCCGGTCGATGTGGTCGTGCCCTTGCTCATGGCGGCCCCGTCCCGGAACACGGTCAAGGCCTCCTGCTCATCCGAGAGCCGGTCGACGAGCGGGTGTTCCGCGTCGACCGGCTCGTGGTTGTTGGCGTAGAGGAGGAAGTCCACGGGGTAGCCGCGCAGCACGTCCTCCAGCGTGGTGACAGGGAGCACCACCCTGGCGTTGACCTTGTTGGGGCTCATGATGATCGAGCGGTCCAGTTGCCCGAACGCGTAGCCCTGCTGCAGGTCGTCGAGACGAACGAAGGCGCCGATCTCGGTGCCGAAGCCGAGCAGCTCGCCGCCGGGGCCGACGTCCAGCGAGCCCATGTCGTCGGCGATGATTCGCACGTCGCGGATGCGGTCGGCGCCGGCCACGCGCAAGGCCTCGAGCGTCTCGCTCTTGCCGGTCGCGGTGTCGCCGATGAGGAGGACGGTGGCCCGGCTGCCGTCGTCCAGCACCAGCCGCGCGTACGCGCCGTGGAAGGGCATGACGCCGCGGTCCATGGCGGCGACGTTGTGCAGCGTGAGCACCATCTTCTTGAGGTAGCCGAAGTAGCCGAAGCGGTCCTCGAGCGGGACCGCCGCCACCAGCAGGCGGCTGCGGCGGTCGTCGTGGAACACCGTGGGCAGGTCGCCGAAGCGGGCGAGCGCCTCCGGCGGTACGCCGTAGAGATACACGGCGTCGGGGCCGGCGGCGATCTCCTCGTCCGAGGCAACCTCGAACAGGTTGGCCAGGCTGAGCCCGAGGCCCATGAAGCGACGGTGGAAGTACACGAACACGGTCATGCGCCCGACGAGGGCCGGGTAGCAGAGCCACTCCTCGCGCTCCAGCTTCAGACCCTCCAGGGGGTTCTCGTCGACCTCAGCGAACTGTCCCGTACGGGTGTTCATCGGTGGATCAAGCAGCAGCGGCGGGTAAAGCAGCAGATCCCGAACGAAGGGGACGCCCGTAAGCAACTCGCGGTAGCGAGCGGGCACAGGCCACCTGTGATTGACGGCGAACACGCCCACCTCAGCACCAGCCGCGACCTGGCGCAACACGCGCGGCCGGGTGCCGGTGATGTTCTCGGCGACGTCGCGGTACAGCGCGCGCACGAGCCGTGCCAGCGACTCGACGGTCTCGGTGAAGCCACGCAGCGAGCGCTTGTCGCCGGGCGCCGGAGGTAGTTCCGCGCGCACGACGAGGAACCGGTCCCAGCGGCGCCAGAAGTCGTACAAGCCCTCGATGAACTCGTGCAGGTGCCGGCGCCGCGCCGCTAGATCGCCCGGGGCGCACGCCGTGATCGACACCCGCTCGAGCGGGTTGTTGGCGAGCAGTCGGATGAGGTCGAGCAGGCGAGTGCGCCGCGGGTCGACGTCGCCCGCACGGCTCCCCTGATCAGGCGTCGCTGCCCCGCCCGACCAGGCAGCGGCAGCCAGTCCGAGTTCGTCGAGGATCTGCGGGTTGTGCGACTCGAGGTGGTCGACGTACAGGTTGAGGACGCGGGCGAACGCAACGCTCTCGACGAGCTCCTGCGTGCCGGCGCACACGCCGCCCTCCGAGTACATGACGGCCTGGCGGTCGTCGAGGTCGAGCCGTTGTAGGGACATACGCGCTCTCCTGCGGTCGTTCAGGCTCGCCGGCACTGCGCCGAGCGAGCCCGCAGACTACCACAGGCAGCGTCACGGTTGTCGGCTGCGCCGTCGCCCGCCACAAAGGCTCTTCGGTCGCCCTCGCTTCGTCACGCTCCCGTCGGCTGCTCGGACGTGCAGAACGCGCACCTGTGGGCGCCGGATGGGATATCGCTGAGGCACTCGGGGCACTGCTTCGTCGCGCCGTCCTCGGGCGACTTGCCGCGCGCCCGCAGCTCGGCCATCTTGTTCATGGGCACGACGACGACGAAGTAGATGGCGGCGGCGATGAGCAGGAACGAGACCACGGCGTTGATGAACAGGCCGTACTTGAAGGTGCTGTTGTTGATGGTGAACATCAAATCCGCGAAGTCTGGCTTGCCGAAGATCGCGGCGATGAGCGGCGTGATGATGTTGGCGACGAACGAGGTGACCACGGCGCCGAACGCCGCGCCGATCACCACGGCCACGGCCAGGTCCACCACGTTGCCACGGAGGATGAAGTCCCTGAATCCCTTGATCATGGCGATACCTTCCTTCGGGTTGGGCGCGCCACGTCTCACGATGACTGACGTCGCTTGCACGAAGAATAGTACGTCGGCAGTCACCGCACCATGACTCCGCCGTCGACGCCGGTAGTCCACAGGCGACCCAGGCGCGGGGGCGCCACGGTGCCGGTGATTGTCGCGACCCGTCACAGGGAAGCGACCCTCTGAGCCGCGCCCCTTGCGCGGCCGGCGGGGCGTCCTGTAGACTGCCGCGCGGTCCACTTCCACGACGACTCACGAGGAGGCGAGCGATATGACAGTCAAGACCGTCGGCGGCACGACCGCAGCGTTCCTCGTGAGGGCCTCCTGCTGAGCCTCCGCTCGTCCTGAGCGGCGCTCCGGCCGGCAGCCCTCAAGGCGCCGGCCCTCCCTGATCTCCACCACCTTCGCCCTTGGTGGTCCGGTGCCGGAACGCAGCCCGGTGCGCTGGCGCGCACAGACACACCCCTTCACGTTCCGAAAGGACACACCAGCAATGGA
>DAIQNY010000073.1:0-13421 GCA_036788155.1 Actinomycetota bacterium
CCCTCCAGGTGTTCGAGCACCACATGAGGACGCTCTCCTCCGGTTTCGCTCGCGAAGGCGCGCACGATCACCGGGTGAGCGAGACGCTCGAGCAGTCCGATCTCGCGAGCCAGTCCACGCAGAGAGTGTGCGTCACTCACGAGGTGGGGGCGGAGGACCTTGACGACGACGAGCGCCAGACGGCGCTCGTCGTAAGCGAGGTACGTCTCGTAGCGCTCGCCGCCTCCGAGTAGGCGCAACGCCAGCAGGGCGGGGACGACGACGTCCCCCTCTGAGAAGTGCCACCCCTCGCTCTGTTTCGATCGGTCCTCGTTCATCCGTTGCTCGAGCTGTCGCCCGAGGCGCTGGATGCATCGTCCGATGTGTCGTTGGAGACGTCGATGGAGTTGGACACGTCGGCGGTGTTGTGGTCGCCGGTCCGGTCGCCCGAGAAGTCGCGGGAGGCTGACCGGTCGCGCGTGTTGTGATCGCCGGTGCGGTCACGCGAGAAGTCGCGCGACGCCGAGCGGTCGGGCTTGCCGGGCGTGTCGCCGGTCGCGTCCGCTGAGCGGTCGCGCGACCGCGAGGCGTCCCGCGTCGTCACGTCGCGAGACCGGTCGCGCGAAGCCGACCGGTCTCTGGTCGTGATGTCGCGCGACTTGTCCGCGGAGTCGGACGCATCGCCGGAGTCGTCGTCATCGTCGTCGTCCGCCACGCGGGCGTCGGGGGCCATGAGCTCGTCGTCGCGAACGGCGGCGAACGCGGTGCCGTCCGAGCCGTCGCCGTCGCTGCGCACGACCGACGTCAGGGCCAGGATCCCCCACGATCCCAGGGCCACGGCGAGGCCGAGAGCGATGACTCTGATGAGTCTGTCCACGAAGAACCTCCTGCGTGAGCCACTCGTCACGGCCGTCGTGTACGCGGCCCATGACGCTGCTGGTACCGTGCCCGGCCCCCGCTGGTTCCATGCAGTCGGTCCGTGTTCTCCCGCCCGCGGGCTGTGCGCTCCCGAGGGGTGACGACCTGTCGGCCTGCCTTCGGCCGTCTACTGCGCCTTGTCGGCGTTCACATAGACGTCGGTGCTGCCCGGCGTGACGGTCACCCGGAGCGTCTGGAACGCCGGATCCCCCGTGTCGAGAAGCAGTGAGAACTCTTCGGCCTCGTTGTGCTGCTCGACGCCCGATTGCTCGGGGTCGAGGTTCGCCCCGTGCTCGAGGAAGGCGTCGCGGAGCCGCTCGCCGTCGCCCGCGACGGCCGCCACCGGCGCCTGATAGACGAGGCTGACGATGAGTGCTTCCGCCTCCGGCGCACGTGTCAGCACGGGCTCGCCCAGCACCTCCGCAATGGCGGGCGCGGCCACCGCGTCCATCGCCTGCCCCACCGGCAACGGGTTCTCGACCGCCGGCGGGGAGGTCTCCTGCGGTGCGGAGGACTGCTGTGTCGATTGAGCTCCTTGCGCCGGTTCGGTCGCCTCCTCTTTGTCACCGCAGGCGGCCAGCGCGACTGACGCGGTCACGGCGAGCGCCGCGAGCAGCACCCCACCGAGTAAGCGCCGGCGCATCCATCCCGAGCCCCACACCTTGTCGTTCGCAAATGATCCCCTCATGAGTCCCCCTCGAGCAGCTGGTCGTCCCAGACTAGCATCTTACGACCGCATCGACGTACACCCGGATTCGCAGAGAACCGACAGGTGGCTGCAGGCCTGCGTGCGGCACCGGCTTCTGCAAGAGGCGCCGAGCACCTCATCGAAGTGAACCCGCGCGCGTCGAGGGCTTGCAGAGCCCGCGCGGCGCCGAGAGCACCGACGCGGTCTGGCGCGCCGCGCCTCAGGCGCGGCGCTTGACGGCCGCGTCGGCCAGCACGTCCGCCGCCTCGTTGAGGCGCAGGCCCACGACATCGAGGCGGCGCAGCAGTTCGCGGATCTTGAGGACCTTCATCGAGAGCTTGCGCTGGAAGAGCTTGGCGAGTTCCTCGTCGTACAGGCGGCGGATCTCGTTCGCCGACTTCTTGGTGGCGAGCGCGGTGCGGCTGGTCAGCTTCTTCGGGTCGCGGCCGATGATCTGCACCGCCACGCGGAGGTCCTCGAGCGCCCTCGCCGTGGCGTCGAGCAGGCCGGCGTAGGGGTCCTTGGTGGACACGTCGAAGAGGTTCCACTCGCGGACGAAGTCCCGCAGGTTGTCGAGCACGTCGTCGATCGACCGCGAGAGGCGGAAGAGGTCCTCGCGGTCGATCGGCGCCACGAGCACCTTGGTCAGCTTGCTCACGAACCTGGCCCGCAACTGGTCGCCGCTGTGCTCGATGCCCGCCATCTTCTCGTGCGCCTCCGAGGGAGTGCGCTTTCCCTCCGCCACCTCCCGCGCGAGCGCGCAGGCGGCGATGGTGACCGTGAGCTGCCGTTCGAGCGGCGCGATGAGGGTCTGGGACTCGCTGCGCGTGATGACGCGCACGACCCGACGGACCGGTCCGACCTCCTCACTCACCGTGCCCACGTCCCCAGTGCGGCCAGCGCAACCCCAAGCCCGAGCGAGAGCGGCAGGGTGACGGCCCAGGCCACGCCGATCCTCGAGACTTCCTTCCAGCGGACGCCGAACGGCGTCGTGGCCACCCCGCTGCCCACGGCGGCGCCTGTCGCCGCCTGGGTCGTCGAGACCGGCACGCCCAGCAGGGACGTCGCCAGCACGACGCACGACGAGCCGATGGAGGTCGCGATGAAGTGGGGCGTGCGGATATACATGACGCCCTCGCCGACTCGCGACGCCATCGTCCGCAGCGTCAGCATAACGCCGCCTCCGAAGAGGACGGCGATGGCCAGCTGGCCCGGCACCGTGGCCGAGACTGGATCCAGCTGGGCTGCAGTGCCGATGGCCACGATCGCCACCATCTTCTGGGCGTCGTTCGCGGAATAGGCGAGGCCGAGCAGCACGTAGCCGACGTACTGCGCGGCGTCGATGCAGTGGCAGGCGGTGAACCGGCCCAGCGGTCCGCCCATGGCGCGGTAGACGAGCCATCCGGCCGGCACGCTGAGCAGTGGAGCGGCGAGCCCGACGAGCAGCACTCCGGTGATCGCCGGCCACTGGACGGACAACCCCGCGCCGAGCCCTGCGCCCACGATCCCGCCGGTGAGCGACAGGGTGAGACTGGTGGGCGTGCCACGTCTGTTGAGGGCGAAGACGACCACGAGTGCCGCGACGACGGCGGCCAGGAGCGCCATCCGACCCTGGCCGCCCTCAAAGGAGACCAGCCGGCGCGCCAGGGTCGTGGCGACGGCCGTGCCGACGACCAGCGGTCCCAGCGCGACGAGGACCATGAGGACCGCGACCGCGACGCTCGGCGTGATGCGACGCGTGCGCGTGCCCATGACGGCAAGCGTCGCGCCGTCGTTGGCGCCGCTCACCAGGGCGAATCCGGACGCCGACGCAAGAAGGAGGACACCGCCGACGGTCATGGCGTGAGTTGGACGGCTTCAGAGGCTGATGCGAGACACTGTGCTTTTTTGTGCATACCTGAGTATATGCCGAGAGTTCCGATGGTGAAAATCGTAGGCCGTCCCGCGCCTCCGACAACAGTTTTCTTCGTCGCGTTCCGGCAAGTCGAAAGGAGTAACCACGACGAGGGAGGAGCCATGGACGACATCTACGGGAGGCTGCACGCCGACCACCAGGAGTTGCTGTCGCTGTTCGAGCAGATCATCGAGCGCGGGCAGAAGGACGACACGAGCTTCAGCCGGGCGAAGGATCTGTTCACCGCGCACAAGGACGCCGAAGAGGACACCTTCTACGACCTGCTCGAGCAGGACGAGCAGCTGAGGCCCATGATCATGCAGGCGCGCATGGAGCACCACGCAGCCAACACGCTCTTTCGGGAGACGGACTGGCTCACGTTCAACGACGAGAAATGGATGGCCAAGGTCAAGGTGCTGCACGAGATGATCAGCCACCACGTGGAGAAGGAAGAGGGCGAGCTCTTCGAGATGTCGCGCTCGGTGATCGCGGAGAGTCAGGCGGTCGAGCTGGGCGAACGGTTCGAGCGGAAGGCGGCCTGATACGTGGTGGACGCGGGGCCGGCTGCACGCGTCGTTCCGCGGCCGGCCCCGATCCTATTCACCAGCCGAGGTGGCGCCGCCAGGCGGCGATCACGTCGGGGTGGTAGCGCGGCAGCCGCTCGGCGAGCACGGCGGCGTGGTCCAGGCGGCGCGGCTGGAGGTGCACGACCTGCGCGCCCGCCGTCACGAGGTAGTCGGCGATCATCGAGCGGTGGCAGCGCCACCACACGCCCTCCGCACACATGATGCCGACGGGACGGCGGCGGCCGAGCCGGACGAGCTCGTCGGCCGCCTTCAGGAACTCCTCGCCGGCCATGTGCCACTGGTAGTTGGCGAAGCCCTCTTCCCGCCAGCCGTGACCGGGTCCGGCCGGCGCTTCCTGCGAGGTCTCGCCCGGTGCGAGATCTCGCGGCCCCGACCCCAGGGGGGACGGCCGGGGATCCGAGGCTCGCGGCGCGGCCCCGGACCGGGGTGGGCGCCGGCGCCCTCCGAGTGCCGGCGCCCAGACGTACTCCACTCCGGCCTCGGGCAACCACAGCTCGAGACGGTCCCGCCTGAACCACTCCCAGCGGGACGCCGGGTAAGAACGCACGTCCCAGAGCAGGCGGATCGCATCGCCGGCGATCAGCTCGAGGAACTGGGCCTGAGAGAGAGTGGAGTGTCCGACGGTGAAGACCACACAGATGACTCTCGCACCCGCCGTGGGACGGCAAACCGTCCCACCGGACCGGCCCGAGCGCGCCGGCGGTCAGCCGGCGTGCTCGGGCCTCTCTTCTGATCGGGCGACCGCATCGTGCTCCGGGCGACAGGCCCCGCCGGCCGGTCGCCCTTCCGGCGCAGCGTTCCGGAGGCCGCGGACGGACGGCGCCAGTTCGACGGCGCAGGCCGCGAGGACGATCGCAACCCCGCAGATCGCGAACCACGGCGCAACGCCGGTCTCCTCCGCCAGCGGACCCGCCAGCACCAATCCTGCCGGCACGACCAGCATGGTCATCGTGGTGTAGAAGGACAGCACCCGCCCGAGTCTCGACGGGTCGATGCGCGCCTGGAACATGGCCGTGATCGGCGCGCTGAAGATGGGCGCAGTGAGGCCCATGAGGACGCACAGGACCACGAAGACGACGTACGCCGTGGAGGGCAGCAGGCCGGAGGCCAGAAGTGCTGCCCCGAGGGCGAACAAGCCGACGCTGATGAGCCGTACCTGGGCGAAGCGCGCGGCGAGCCGCCCGACGAGAAGCGACCCAAGAAGCATGCCGGCGCCGAAGGCGACCTCGACGGCGCTGGCCTGGTAGGCGCCGCCGCCGAAGTGCAGGCTGGTCATCAGCGGGAACAGCGCGTTCACCGGCATGTAGAAGACCGCGACGACGGTGAGGATGAGGGCCAGGACCGAGAGGCCGCGGTGGGCGGCGAGCTCCCTCCATCCCATCGCGAGGTCGTGGCGCAGCCCGAGCGCCGTCGAGTCCTCAGACGATCGGGACGGCTGCGGGATGCGGACGAGCAGCAGCGAGGCAGCGGCGATGACGGCGCCGGCGATGTCGACGGCGAACACGAGGCTCATGCTGCCGGCGCCCATGAGGGCGGCCCCCAGCACGGGGCCGCCCATCGCGGTCCCGGAGATGAGGAAGAAGTTCCAGCCTGCGACCCGGGTGAGCTCGGCGGCGGGCACGTACATGGGCACCGCCGCCTGACTGGCGTTGCTGTGGAAGGCCGACCCCAGCGACCGCAGGGCGATGAGTGCGTAGATGACCGCCGTCGACGGCGAGCCGGCGGAGAACAGGCCGACCAGCACGACGCTCGTGGCGGCGATGGAGAGGTCGGCCCAGATCATCACGCGGCGGCGGTCCCAGCGGTCGACGAGCGCGCCGGCCAGCGGCATCACCGCGGCCTGGGGGAGGGTGGCGGCGATGGAGGCGTAGGCGAGCACGGCGGCCGAGCCGGTCTCGACGGCCAGCCACCAGACGAGCGCGAAACTTGCGCCGGCGCTCCCGAGCAGCGAGAAGGTCTGGCCGGTGTAGATGACCGCGAAGGTGCGCAGCCAGGACGGGCGAGAAGTACGAGGAGTCATGGTCGTCTCCGGTGTGTGGGTACGGCGTGACACGCCCCTCGCGGGGCGGCGGTGTCACTGCCCCGCGGGACGGGGGTGACGGGTCACGCTACCGGAGACGTGCTGACTGCACGGAGGGCCTCTCTCGGAGTCGTCAGACTGCTGTCGGTAGTCTACCAGAGGCCGTGCTGTACGCTGTGATCATCACGACGCGTGACGGCAAAGGAGGCGCAGCATGGAGCGGTTCACCGGCGGGTGCCTGTGCGGAGACGTGCGGATCGTGGCGTCGGGGCGTCCGTATCGTGTCGGTCTGTGTCACTGTCTCGACTGTCGCAAACACCATGGGGCCCTCTTCAGCGCATCTGCGGTGTTCCCTCAGGAAGCGGTGACGATCGAGGGCGGACCCCGCGACTACGAGGGGCGGTTCTTCTGTCCCCGGTGCGGCTCATCCGTCTTCGCCCGCACCGGGGACGAGATCGAGGTGCACCTCGGCTCCCTGGACGCCCCCGACCAGCTGACGCCGTCCTACGAAGGCTGGGTTGTGCGTCGCGAGTCCTGGCTGCCGCCGTTCCCGCTCGCGAGACGGTACGACCGCGATCGCGACACTACCGGGCGCTTCGAGGAGTAGGGCGGTCCGGCAGGGACAGGCCTTCGCGCAACAGGAACTCGGCGTCGGCCGCCGGCACCGGACGCGAGAAGTAGAAGCCCTGGACCTCGTCGGCGCCGATGTGCGTGACGGCCTCCAATTGTTCCTCCGTCTCGACTCCCTCGGCCACCACGGTCAGTCCCATGCGGTGAGCAAGGCCGATGATCGCCTCGGTCACCATCCTCTCCCTGGACGGCTGATGGATGCGGGCGACGAAGGAGCGGTCGATCTTGAGTGTGTCGAACGCCATGGTCGCGAGCAGGGAGGCGGAGGAGTAGCCGGTGCCGTAGTCGTCCAGGGCGATCCTGGTCCCGATCTTCTTGAAGCCGTCGAGCGTGCGCCGCGTCGCCTCCTCGTCCACGAGGGCGACGCGCTCGGTGAGCTCCAGCTCCACGGTCGCCGGGTCCAGGTCGAACTCGGTCACCGCCTCGCGCACGTGATCGACCATGTCGCCCAGCTCGAGTTGCGGAGCCGAGAGGTTGACCGACATGCGCACCGGGGGCAGGCCGGCGGCGTTCCACTCCGCGAGCTGCCGGCAGGCGGCGCGCAGCACCCAGACGCCCAGCGGCAGGATGAGGCGGGTCTGCTCGGCGATGGGGACGAAGGCGCCGGGAGGCACCAGGCCGCGCGTGGGGTGCTGCCAGCGCAGGAGCGCCTCGAAGCCGGAGATCCGCAGCGTTTCACCGTCCGACACGACCTGCGGCTGGTAGTGGAGGACGAACTCCTCTCGCTCGACGGCGCGGCGGAGATCGACCTCCAGCACCAGCCGCTCCCTCGCCGCGGAGTGGCGATCGGCGCTGAACAGACGCGGACGTGAGGGGTCTTCGCGAGCCGCCCGGAAGGCGACTCCGACAGCGTGTGCCAGCAGCGTCTCGGCGTCGGCGCCGTCTTCGGGGTAGGTGGCGACGCCGACGCCCGGCGACAGCACGAGGTCGTGGCCGTCGACGTTCCACCGGCCGTCGAACACGCTGAGCAACCGGCTGGTCATGGCCACTACCTGCCCGACGTTGCGCATGCCGGGGACGACGATGGCGAAGAGGTCCTGGCCCAGGCAGCCGAACGAATCCGACCGCCGGATGAATGGAGCGAGGTGCTCGCCGACCATCTGATGCAGACGCTCGCCGGCGAGCAGGCCGACGGTCGCGGTGATCTCCTTGGTGCGGCCGATGTCGAGCGCGACGACGCTCAGCGTGGAGCCGCGCTCGGCCTGGTTGACCGCTACGCGTAGCCCGTCCATGAGCAGCCGGCGGTCCGGGAGGCCGGTGAGCGGATCGTGCCCGAGCACTCGCTTCGGCACCCGGTCTCCCTCCGGCTCCTCGTGCCGCTCGAGCACCACGGCAGCGCCACCGATGATGCGGCCCTCGTCGTCGAGCAGAGGGAAGATGCGCTCGCGGATCCAGTGCGCCTCCGTGCTCTCGGGCCAGCCGACCGTACCTTCGAAGCTGGCCTCTTCTCCCTGTAGCGCCTTGGCGAGCGCCGGCAGGTCGCTGCGGCTGGCATAGCGCAGGTCCATGCCGAGGACGTCCTCTCGCCGTGCGCCGTGGCTCTGGGCGAACTGCAGGCTGCAGTCGCTGATCCTGAGGTCGAGACCGTACGAGAAGATGGAGATGAGTGCTTGGTCCACGACGTCTCTCATCGGCGTCCCCCCTTGGGCGCGGCCGCACCTGTCGCCACACGCCCCGCGTATCGGCTGACGGCGGCACGGCGAAGGGACCCGCCGCGCCTCGGGGGGAGGATATCCCGGGGCCACTTCTGCGCCAAGGAGTCAGCCGCCGAGCCGCCGCTCCCACACGTCAAAGCATTTGACCACGCGCATGCCGATCCGTTCGTACAGGTCGGTCGCTCCGGTGGGATTGGCGGCGTCCACGGCCAGCACGATCGAGTGCGTCTCGCGCTGTGCGAAGCCGGCGAACGCGTGCCGCAGCAGGGCGGCGGCGATGCCTCGTCCCCGCACAGGGGCGCGCACGCCGAGCAGAGTCACCCACCCCTGTCGGCCTCGCACCTCGGCAGCGAGCGCGCCGACCAGCCGCCCGTCCTGCCAGGCGAGGCGCCACAGTCCGGGGTCGTGGCCGGCGCCCGTCAGGTCTTCGGCCCAGCTCTCGAAGGGCTCGGAGTGGTGGTCCCAGTGGTCGGCGAAGGCCTCGTCGAGGACGGCGTGGACGGTCCGCAAGTCGTCGGCCGGACGCAGCGGGGTGATGACGACACCCGGCGGTGCCGGGCCCGGGTCGACCGTGGCGGGCAGCTCGATGCCCATGTGCCAGAAGTGGCGGACCAGGTGCAGGCCGCGGCGCCGGAGAAGCACGGCCGCGGCCTCGTCGCCTGCGTTGATGGCGTGCCGGAACCGGCCTCCCGGCACGCCGGCCAAGACCCGCACCGTCCTCTCCTCGATGCGGGCGAACAACGCTGAGCCGACACCGCGCCCGCGGCTCTCGGGGTGCACCACCCCCCAGGACGCGGCGACGTCGGTCTGGTCGCGCGTGACCTGCCCGTAGCCCACCACGACGCCCCCGGCGCCGCAGGCCACCCAGGCGTCGGCCGCGAGCTCGAAGCCGGGTCGCTCCCACTGCCCTCGCAGGAAGCCGGCGTCCAGAACGACCCGGCCGCAGTCGTCCAGGTCGTCCGCCGCGAGCACGGCGGCCGCGGGCTCGAGGTCGTCCCACGCGGGCGCGCGCAGCTCGTATCCGTCTACCGTCACGCTTCACCTCGACACGCCCGAGCGTCCGCGCTCCCCCAGGCCGTGCTCGACTGCCGCATGAGCCCTCCCCCGGTCTGCCTTCTTCCCGTTGCAGTCTAGCGACCTCCCGAGTGGTGTGCCCAGCGCCGGTCCGCGCGCGCTTGTCTCTCGACCGGTTATTGGCGTATGCTCATTACAGCGTCCAGCAGAGGGAGGTTCGAGCAGCCATGTCAGCCACCGCGTTCTCAGAGGTCGCCCGGGACCACGCGATGCGCCCCCGCAATCAGGGGCCGCTCGCCAAGTACCACGGTCACGCGAGGATCACGGGGCCTTGCGGAGACACGATGGAGGTTTGGCTCCGCGTCGAGGACCAGAGCGTCGCTGCCGTCTCCTTCGCTACCGACGGCTGCGGCTCCTCGCTGGCCTGCGGCAGTATGGCCACCTGCCTGGCCGAGGGAACGAGCCTGGAGCAGGCGCGCGCTCTCACGCAGCAGGACGTCCTGGACGCGCTGGGCCGTTTCCCTCACGAGTCCGAGCACTGTGCTCTTCTCGCCTCGATCACGGTGCGAGCGGCCGTGGCGGACTACCAGCAGGCCCTCTCCAGGGGAGACCCGACCGCCATACACGGCGTCATCCACGACGCCGGCCGCCTGCCACGCGAGCACCACGACAAGGAGGCTCTCATGAGGATCGCGATCCCTCTCGCCGGACAGCAGTTGAGTGCACACTTCGGTCACTGCCAGAGCTTCGCTCTGGTCGACGTCGACACGAACGACAAGAGCATCGTCAAACGCGAGGACGTCGCTGCTCCTCCCCACGAGCCGGGGCTCCTGCCTGCCTGGCTGGCTGAACGCGGCGCGGACATGATCATCGCCGGCGGCATGGGGCAGCGCGCGCAGAGCCTCTTTGAAGGGCAAGGGATCCAGGTCGTCGTCGGCGTGCCCGCTGCGCCGCCCGAGCAGCTGGTGGGCGACTACCTGGCCGGTGAGTTGCGCGGCGGCGTCAACAGCTGCGACCACTGAGAGAGCGCCGCCCGCGCCTCCGGAAGGAGCGCCGAAGGCAGCCCTGGCGGCCCCTCACACCTTGCGGCGCAGCAGGCCTGCGGCGCGTTCCAGAAGTCGCTGGCGGAGCGGCCGGTGCTCCCAGCGGCCGGGCACGATCTCCTCGCTGCGCGCGACATCCTCATCGAAGTGCCGATCGAGGATCGCGACCAGATCGGGATCGAGCGCGACGAGGTTGATCTCGTCGTCGAGACGGGTCGAGCGGGCGTTGAAGTTCGCCGAGCCGATGCTGGCCGCCGTGCCGTCCACGGTCATGATCTTGGCGTGGAGCATCGCCGGCTGGAACTGCCAGATGCGCACCCCCGCTTCGAGGAGTGACGCGTAGGACGACTGGCCGGCGAGCTGCACGAACCGCTTGTCCATGTTCGGCCCGGGAAGCAGGACCTCCACGCTCACGCCCCGCTCGATCGCTCCAATGAGCTGCTCGTTGAGGCGCGCGTCCGGGACGAAGTAGGCGGTCGTGATGCGGACGCGTTCCTGGGCAAGCTGGAGCAGCGCCCGCACCAGTGTGGACATGTCGCTCCACCCGCTGGTCGCGGCGCCGCGTACCGCCTGGACGATCGTCGAGCCCGGCTGGGGCTGATCGGGAAAGCGGTCCAGCTCAGGCTCGACGAGGACGTCGTCGGTCTCGACCCAGTTGCTCAGGAACGCAGCCCGGAGCCCGTCCACTGCCGGCCCCTGGATGCGGAAGTGCGTGTCGCGCCACTCGCATTCGTTGCGGGCGTCGCCCTCCCACTCCTCGGCGATGCCGACGCCGCCGGTGAAGGCGATCTCCTCGTCGACCACCAGTACCTTGCGGTGCGTGCGGTGGTTCGCCTTGTGCGCCTGCAGGCGCAGGAGCGGGCGGAACCAGTGGACGCCCACGCCTGCCTCCTCCATCTGCTCCAGCAGGCGCTTCTCGATCGACTGCGCGCCCCAGGCGTCCAGGAGCACGCGCACGCGGACGCCGGACCGGGCGCGCTCCGACAGCGCGTCGGCGAAGCGTTCGCCGATGTGGCTGCGCCAGTAGACGAAGGTCAGGAAGTCGATCGTGCGCCGGGCACCGCCGATGGCCTCCAGCATGGCCGGGAAGATCTCGACCCCGTTGCGCAGCACTGTGACCGCATTGCCCTCCGTGGCAGGGATGCCCATGATGCCTTCGAGACTGCGGCGCAGGGCTGCGACGCGCTCTGCGCCGTCCTGCGCCTGCGGGGCGAGCGTCATGAGGCGCCCTCCAGCGGGTTCGGTACGTGGCCTCCTCAGCCCTCGAGCTTGCTCTTCTCGGCCTCGAACTCCTCGTAGAGCTCGACGGCCTCGCCGTCGGCGAGCAGCGGCCGGGCGCCCTCGAAGATCGTGCCCTCCTCCTCCTCGACGTGGTGCTCCACGCTCTCCTTGAGCACGGCGAGCTTGGCCATGAACTTCTCGTCGTCGGCGGAGGTCTGCGCCATGTCGCTGAGGACCCGTACGACCACCTTGTGCTCCTCATACCCCTCGAGGACCGTGTCGCGCACCGACTCCTCGCCCTCGAGGCGCTTGTAGAAGACCTGCTCCTCGGCCTTGGCGTGCGCCGTGAGCTCGGTGCGCAGCGTCTCGAACGTCTTGTCGTCACGCCCACCCTCTTCGAGCTGGGCGATCAGCTTGCTGACTTCTTCGTGCTCGTTGTGCAGTTCCTCGAAGATGTCCACGCTGTGCTCCTCTCGTAGGTCACGGCGCGCATGTCGCCGTCGGCACCAGACCTACCCGCTCGCCCGCGAGTGCGACGGCCGGCCGTCGACACGTCGGCCGTCGCCGCGAGCCCCCCCGAGCCTCACGCCCCAGGGTCGCTCGGGGGGAGAGGCGCATCACGACGGCCCTGAGCGAGTCACTCCCAGCGGAAGAGCCGCACCGCGAGGACCCCCAGCACCGCCGTCCAGACGACGAGCACGAGGATCTGCGTCGCCGTCGGCCACTGCCCGAGCGTCGTCGCGTCCATGGCGACGGCGGCAGCGCCGAGCGGTGTGAGCTCGACGACGCGGCCCAGGATGCCGGGCATCGCCTGGACGGGGACCCAGACGCCGGCCGTGAACATGAGGGGGAAGAACACGACGGTGGCGAAGGTGGAGGCGAGGCGCGTGTTGGGCGTGACGCCCGCGATGATGCCGCCGAGGGCGAGCAGCGAAGCGAACGCGAGGAGCACGACGAGGGCGTAGCCCAGGGGCTGTGCCGGCAGCGGAACGCCATAGGCAAGGCGGCCGATGAGGAGCACCAGGACGCTGCCGATGAGGACGGCGACTCCGTGGATGACGTACTGGGCGCCGAGCACGTGAGCCGGCCTGGCCGGCGTGGTGGCGATGCGGCGAAGCACCTGCTGCTCCCGGTATCCCACGATGACGACCGGCAGCGCCGTGATCGCGGCCACCAGCATGGTGAGGAGCACGGCGATAGGGACGTAGAGGCCGATGACTGCCTGTCCCCCGAACTCCTCCGTGGGCTTGCGGAAGTCGGGGATGAAGCCCAGGATCACCACCAGGATCGACGGGAAGGCGATGATCCAGAACAAGGAAGCCGGCTCGCGCAGGAACAGGCGTGACTCGGTGCGGAGCACGGCGCGGCCGGGACTGCTCATCGATCCTCAGCCTCCGCCGCGGCATCCTCGTCCCCGCGTATCAGGCTGAGGTAGGCGTCGTCCAGCGTCGACTCGGTGATCCGCAGGCGTTCCGGACGGATGCCGTTCGTGTTCAGCCAGTCGAGGACGGCGAGCACGGCCTCGTCGGTGAGGGAGGCCTCCACGCGGTTGTCGAGTTGGCGCACGCCGCCGACGCCGTCGATGCCGGCGAGCGCGTGGGCGTCGAACCGGCGCGACGGCGAGAACGACATCACGGTCGGAGAGTCGGTGCGCCCGATGATGCCGCTGGTGGTGTCGAGGGCGCTGATCCTGCCCCTGTCGATCAGCGCCAGCCTGTCGCACAGGTACTCGGCCTCCTCCATGTAGTGCGTGACGAGCAGCACCGTCGCGC
>DAIQNY010000074.1:0-13337 GCA_036788155.1 Actinomycetota bacterium
ACGACCTCCAGGCCGAGGAGGAGGAGACCGAGATCGAGGCCGAGGTCGAGATCGCCGAGAGCGGGAGCCCCCAGATATGAGCAGAGACGCCCAACGGGAGGAGCGCGACGCATGAAGAAGCTGCTCGTGATCGCCAACCCGTACCCGCCGATGGCGAGCGCCGGGACGACCCGGGTGGTCCGCTTCATCCGGCACCTGCCGGAGGAGGGCTGGGAGCCGTCGGTGCTGACGGCGAGGGCCGAGGGCCCGGCGGCGGTGCCGCCGGGCGTCCGTGTGGCCCGCGCCGCCGTGCCCTGGCCGAGGCAGCTGCTCGGCGGCGGCCGGCGGAGCACGCGGGTGAACCGCTGGGTGGCGGTGCCCGATCCCTACTTCGCCTGGATCGGGCCGGCGGTGCTCAAGGGCCGCGAGATCTTCGCGCGCGAGCGCTTCGACGCGATCCTCAGCAGCTCGCCGCGCGCGAGCGCGCACCTCGCGGCCGCAGTGCTCTCCGAGCACGCCGGGCTCCCGTGGCTGGCCGACTACCGCGACCCGTGGTCCACCTACCAGTTCCGCCAGTACCCCACGCGAGCGCACAAGGCGGCTCACGAGCGGCTGGAGGCCTGGGCGCTGCGGCGAGCCACGGCCGTCACCGCAGTGAACCGGCCGATCGTCGACGACCTGGTCGCGCGGCACCCCTGGCTGGACGGCCGCGTGCACGTGCTGCCCAACGGCTTCGACCGCGCCGAGCAGCCGGCGGACGTCCGGCTCGGCGACGGCTTCTGGATCGTGCACACCGGCCGTCTGTACGGGCGCGAGCAGCAGGTCGCCGCCTTCCTCGAGGCGCTCGCGGCCCAGCCGCCGGAGGTCAAGGCGCTGTTCGTCGGCGTCGACGAGAGCCGCGTGCGGCCCGACGCCGGCCGGCTGGGGCTGGGCGACCGCGTCCGCGTGGAACCGCTGGTGCCGCTGCCGGTTGCACTCGGCTACCAGCGCGCCGCGGACGCGCTGCTGCTGGTGAACGGGCGCCGGCCGGAGAGCATGTCCAGCAAGGTCTTCGAGTACCTGCAGGCCGGCCGGCCCATCTTCGCCATCTCGCCGGCCGGCTCCGCCGCTCGCGCCCTCTTCGAGGAGGTCGGCGGCGGCACCTGCGTGCTGCCCGACGACCCGATGCGTGAGCCGCTGGCCGGCTTCGTCACCGCGGTCCGCGCCGGCACTGCCCCCGTCGCCGACACCGGCGCGCTGGGCAGCTACGAGCTCTCACACCTCACGCGCGAGCTCGCCGCCGTCCTGGACGATCTCGCGTCGCGCCCCTGGGTGGCGGACCCGGACGACCGCAAGCCCTCCCCCGAGACCTCGCGCTAAGATGCGAGCATGACAGTGAGCTCAGACACCAGGCCGCCGGACGACCAGGCCGCCGCCCGCGGCCCCTCGTCCGGCGGCCACTTCTCCGCCGCGGACGCGGCGCTGGTCGGCGGCGGCGCCGTGCTCACCGCCGCCGTCGCGGCGGCGGCCACGCGCAGCGCCCTCGCCGCCGCTGCGCTCCTGGTGCTCACCGGCCTCGTGGCCATCGTGGTGCTCGGCCGCGAGCGTCTCGCGCGCGCCTCAACCGGCTCCGTCCTCACGGCGCTGCTCATCTCGCTGCCGGTGCTGTCGCTCCTCGGTCCGTCGTTCGCGCTGCCCGTGTTCCCGCAGGCGTTCCTCTTCCGCATCGTGCTCGCCGTCGTCCTCTACGCCGGGGCCTGCTATCTGCTGCTGCGCCGCGACCCTCTGCCGTTCGCCGCCAAAGACCTGCTCCTGCCGGCCGCCCTGTGGTTCGCTTGGCTGTTGCTCGGGCTGGTCTGGGCGCCGGACAAGCTCTCCGCGCTCAACTACATCGCGATCGTGGTCACCATGGCCGCCGTGCTGCTGGCGACGGCGGCGGCCGGAGGCACCCGCCGTCGCCTCGTCTGGTTCGGCTACACCATGCTGCTGGGCTACGCCTTCATCGTAGGATTCACCGTCCTGGAGGCGCGACTCGGCATCCGCTTGCCCACGTCCCGGCTGCTGACCGCCGTCACCTCCCAGACCTACGCGGTCACCAGCGTCTTCCACAACCAGAACGACCTGGCCACCTACATCGTCCTCTGTTGGCCGTTCATGCTCTGCGCCTTCTTCTTCACGAGGCGCCTTCGGTGGATCGGCCTCACGCTGCTCTTCATGGCCATCGGCGCCGCCGCCTTCGTGAGGACCGGCTCGCGGTCGAGCCTCGTCGCCGCCGGCATCTCGTCGCTCGCCGCCGTGGTGCTCTTCTGGCACCTGAGTCCCAGGCTCTCCAGTCGCAGCGGCAAGATCGTCATGGGACTGGTGATACTCGCACTCGTCGCGGCCGCCGGCTGGCTCCTCTTCAACAACAGCACCAACGACATGCTGCGGCAGTTCCGCCTGGAGGCGCTGATCAGCCAGGCGCAGGCCAACAAGGGGTCTGGAGCGATCCGCACGAGCCTGACGGAGCGCGGGCTGGGCGTCGCCGGGGGCACCTGGCTGCTGGGCGCCGGCCCCGGGCAGGCCGAGGGCATCATCGGCTCGGGCACGGACGCCCTCGGCATCGCCAACCTGCACAACTGGTGGCTCGAGACCTACGCCGACGGCGGCCTCGTGGGGTTCACCCTGCACTTCGTGTTCTTCCTGCTGCTGGTGATCGCGCTCTGGCCCATCGCCCGGCGCGACCCCGATCCGCTGACGCGGTACCTGGCGAGCGGAACGTGGCTGGCGCTGCTCGGCTGGACCATCGGGTCGGTCGGGCCGAGCAGCTCCGTGAGCTTCGCGCCCATGTGGATCCTGTACGGCCTGGCGCTCGCGGTAGTCTCGCGCTCGCGGCTGGCGGCGCGGGAGCGCGTGCCGGAGACGAGGCCGGCCGAACCCAACGACGTTGCCGCGCACGCCGGCGAGCGCGCCGGCGGCGTGACCACGGGGCCGGAGACCGGCGCGTGAGAGTCCTCGTCGTCTCGCATCTGTACCCCTCGCCCGGCGTGGAGCGCCACCTCTTCGTGCACGAGCAGCTGCTGGCGCTCCGCGAGCTCGGCGTGGAGTCGCACGTGATCTCGCCGACGCCGTGGGTGCCGCGGGTGCTCTGGCGCGACGAGCGCCAGCGACGCCGCGGCGAGAAGCCCAGGCAGGCAATCCGGGACGGCATCACCGCCGAGTACCCACGCTTCATCCAGCCGCCCAAGCGCATGCTGTTCGACCGCCTGGGCGACATCGCCTACAAGAGTACGCGCTCGCTGCCGTCGGTGACCGCCGGGAAGTGGGACCTCATCCACGCGCATCAGGCACTGCCGGACGGCGCCGTGGCGCAGCGCCTGGCCGGCGACTTGCGCGCCCCCTACGTGGTCACGGTGCACGGCGCCGACGTGTACCAGCACTTCCGCATGGGCGGCGGCGTCGAGAAGCGCGCCAAGGCCGTGCTCGCCGCCGCCGACGCCGTGATGGCCAACTCGGGCGCCGTCGCCGGCCTGCTCGACGGCGTGGTGGCACCGGGGGATCTCACGGTGGTGCTCAACGGCACCACCGGTCTCGGCGAAACGGTCGAGCCGGCAACGGACTTCCTTTCCGGCGAGCCGCTGGTGCTCACGGTCGGGTACCTCATCGAGCGCAAGGGCATCCGCGACCTCGTAGCTGCTCTGGGCCTGCTGCGCCGCCGTGGCCGCACTGTCCACCTCGCCATCGCCGGCGACGGGCCGCTGCGCGGCGCGCTCGAAGAGCAGGCCGCGCAGGAGGGCGTCGCCGACGCGGTCCACTTCCTCGGCAGGGTGCCGCACGCGCGCGTGCTCGCGCTCATGGCGCGCGCCCAGCTGGTGGCCCTGCCCAGCTGGGACGAGGCGTTCGGACTCGTCTACACCGAGGCGATGGCACAGGGCACGCCGGTGATCGCCGGCAAGGGCGAAGGCCCCGAAGACTTCATCACCGACGGGGCGAGCGGCTACCTCGCGCCGGTTCGCTCGCCCGAAGCGCTGGCACGTATCATTGCGGAGGTGCTGGACGACCCCGTCAAGGCGGCGGCGATCGGCGAAGCCGGCCGCGCCGCCGCCCTCGAGCTGAGCTGGGAGCGCAACGCGCGACTCACGTTCGAGGTGTACGAACAGGTCCTCGCCAAGGCACCCCGAAAGGACGCCCGTGCGCTTTGACACGTTCATACAGCGGTCCGCGGCGCGCCACCCGGCGCTCGTGCTCCAGGTCTCCTGGGCCAACGGCCTCGACATCATCCGCGACCTCTCGGCCGAGGGCGTGCCGCTCCTGGCGCTCGACGCCAACGATCGCGCCCTCGGCCTCCGCTCCCGGCTGGCCGCCGGCATGGTCTGCCCGGACCCGCAGGCGGACGGGGAGGCGTTCGTCACCTTCCTCGAGGACCTCGGCCGCAAGCTGCCACGCAAGGGCGTCCTGTTCCCCACCCACGACCAGTACATCTGGCCGATCTCGGAGTTCGCGGATCGGCTCGAGCCGTTCTACTTCATTCCGTTCTCGCGCTGGGAGACCATGCAGCGGCTGCACGACAAGCGCGCTCAGATGGAGGCGGCCTGGCGCGTGGGCGTCGACACGCCGAAGACCGTGTTCGTCGACTCCGCCGAGGACCTCGAGCGCGGCGCGGAGGAGGTCGGCTTCCCCTGCATCTTCAAGCCGGTCGAGTCTCTCGCGTTCAAGACGCGGTTCCGCCGCCACGTGCTGGAGATCGAGTCGGCGGATGAGTTGCGCGAGACCTACGCCAAGGTGGACGACTGCGGCACGCTGATGATGCAGGACATCGTGCCGGGCGGCGACGAGGAGCTCTACACGCTGGGTTCGTACCTCGACGCCCAGAGCCGGCCGCTGGCCGTGTTCACCGGGCACAAGCTGCGCCAGCACCCGCCGCGGTTCGGCCACGTGAGCATGGCGGTGAGCCGCTGGGTGCCCGAGCTCGCCGAGGCGGGGCTTCGCCTCCTCGGCGAGCTCGGCTACCACGGCGTCAGCCAGGTCGAGTTCAAGCGCGACACTCGTGACGGCACGTACCGCCTGATGGAGGTCAACGCGCGCCACTGGATGTGGCACTCGCTCGCCACCGCCTGCGGCGTCAACCTCTCGCTCGCCGCCTACCGCGACGCCATCGGCGAGCCGTACATGTCGGCACGCCAGGTGGACGGGCCCAAGTGGGTGGTCTCGTTCACCGACGCGCGCGACGCACTCGGGCGCTGGCGCCGCGGCAAGGAGAGGCTCTGGCCCTGGCTCGCGAGCTACCGCGGCGTTCGCGTCGACGGGCTGTACTCCCTCCGCGACCCGCTTCCCGGTGCGTTGATGACCGCGCGCCAACTCAAGAACATCATCAGGCGCAGCGGCAAGCCGGCCGAGGGCGAGACGGTATGAGCGCGCGGCGAGGGACCGACCGGCTCGAAAGGCGCGGGCGATGAGATCTGAGCGATTCCTCCGGGCGGCGGCCGCGAAGCCGCCCGCCGCCGTCTTCCAGGTCAGCTACTCCTGCGGCCTCGACATCGTGCGCGACCTCGGGCGGCACGGCGTGCCCATGCTCGCGCTCGACCCGGACCCAAAGGCGATCGGCCTGCGCTCGCGCTACGCCGCCGGCCGCGTCTGCCCCAGCCCCCTGGAGGATGAAGAAGCCTTCCTCACCTGGCTGGAGACGCTCGGGCAGTCGCTCCCGCAGCGCGCCGTCGTCTTCCCCAGTCATGACGAGTTCATCTGGCCGCTCTCGCGCCATGCCGAGCGGCTCGAGCCCTGGTTCATCGTGCCGTTCTCACGCTGGCACGTGATGAGCAAGGTGCACGACAAGCGCGCCCAGATGGAGGCGGCCTGGCGCGCCGGCGTCGACACACCGAAGACCGTGTTCGTCGACTCCGGCGCGGAGCTCCAGGCGGCTGCCGGCGAGATCCGCTTCCCGGCCGTGCTCAAACCGGTCGAGTCGCTGGCGTTCAAGCTCCGCTTCCACCGCCACATCCTCGACGTCGAGACGCCCGACGAGCTCACGCGTATCTACGACAAGGTGGACGACCTCGGTGTACTGATGCTGCAGGAGCGCATCCCGGGAGGGGAGGACGAGCTCTGGACTGTCGGGTCCTATCTGGACGCCGAGTCACGGCCCCTCGCGGTGTTCACCGGCCACAAGCTGCGGCAGTACCCGCACGCCGGCGGCAGCTGCCTCGCCGGCGTGAGCCGCTGGGACCAGAGACTGGCCGACGCCGCCCTCCGGCTGCTGCAAGAGCTCCACTTCCACGGCGTCAGTCAGGTGGAGTTCAAGCGCGACCCGCGCGACGGCTGCTTCTGCCTCATGGAGATCAACGCGCGGCACTGGAAGTGGCACGGGCTGGCCGCGCAGTGCGGGGTGAACCTCTCGTTCGTCGCGTATCGCGACGCGATCGGCGACCCGTACCTCGCCCGCCGGCAGCAGGACGGCGTCAAGTGGATCGTCGTCAACAAGGATGTGCCGCTGGCGCTGCTCGAGATCGCGAAGCGTGAGCGCAGCGCCGGCGAGTACGTGCGCTCGTTGCGCGGCACGCGCATGGACGGGCTGCACGCGGTCGACGACCCCCTGCCGGGTCTGCTCAATGCCGCCACCGTCCTCAGGCAGATCGTGACCCGCGCGCCGCGTGCGAGGGCGGACGTGTGAAGGCGCGGGTGAGCGCCCCGCGACTGAGGATCTTCATCGGCGCGCCGGAGGCCTTCGCACCGCGCGCTGCCTGGGTACTCGACACGCTGCTGGCGCCGCTCGGCGCCCGGGCGCTGGTGACCCGCGACGCGGCCCAGGCAAGCGGAGCAGCGCTGGCGTACGCGCCCGAGCCGGTCCCGGGCGTCCCGACGATCCCGTGCGACGCCGGCGCCTTGGAGTTGCTCGCCGCTCAGCGGCCGCTGCCTGCCGGCGCCTTCACGCAGGTCGGGAGCGGCGACGGCGCAGCCGTCGCCGCCTGGCCGGCCGATCCCGGCGCCGGCTTCGCCGTCACGTTCGACCTCGTCGCCTCGGCGTTCGTCCTGCTCGCCTGCTGGGACGAGCGCACCACCGCCGAGCGCGACAAGTACGGGCGACTCCCGTACTCGGCGAGCATCTTCGCCACCAACCCGTCGCTGCGCATCGAGGAGCCGGCGGTGGACCGCTACGCCGAGCTGGTGCGCGGCGCGCTGGCGCCACGACTCGCCGAGCTCGGCCTCGCGCCGCTGCCGCCGGCCGGCAGCGTCTGGGGAGCGCGCGGCCGCTTCGCGATCGCGCTCACTCACGACCTCGACAACCTGTGGCGGTGGACCCGGCGCGGCTTCGCCGCCACCGGCTACCGCACCGCCCGCGCCGTCCGCCGCGGGAAGGGACGCGCCGTCCTGAGAGAGCTTGGAGACGGCGCCGACTGGCTCGTCCGCCACTTCCCGCGGCGTACGGACCCCTTCTGGACGTTCCCGCTCATCCTGGACGGAGAGGACGCGCGCGGCGTCTCATCCACGTTCTACGTGATCGCCCGACACACGCACAGACAGGACGGCAACCAGCCGGAGACCTACCGGCGGCGCATCCCGGAGGCGCTCAAGCTCGTCACCGCGGCCGGGCGTGAGGTGGGCCTGCACGGCAACGACGCCGATCTGCGGTCGCTCGACGACCTCGTACACGACCGGCACGCGCTCTCCGGGCGCGTCGGCCGCGCCGTCGAGGGCATCCGCTACCACTACCTTCGCGCCCTCTACCACGAGACGCTGCCGATGCTCGATCAGGCGGGATTCACCTACGACACGACCCTGGCGTTCGCCGAGCACGAGGGCTTCCGTTGCGGCTGCTCCTTCCCGTTCCACCCGTACCAGTTGGCCGACGAGCGTCCACTCGACCTCGTCGAGCTGCCGCTCGCGGTGATGGACGGTACGCTGCAGGAGCCGCACTACCGCGGACTGAGCGCGGCGGACGCCGAGTTCGCCGCCGCGTCGACGCTCGTCCGGGCCCTGAGGAGCGGCGGCGCGGTGAGCCTCCTGTGGCACAACAACCGCTTCGACAGGCGGGTCTCGCGCGGCTACGACGGGGTGTACTGGCGTCTGCTGGACGAAGCGCTCGCGCATGGCGGCTGGTGCGCGAGCGCCGGCGAGATCGTGGCCCGCTGGAAGGAGGCCACGGCGTGATCCGCGTCCTGCACCTCAGCGTGGTGCACAAGCCGGACGACCCGCGCATCTACGAACGCGAGTGCCGGACCCTGGCCCAGGCCGGCTACCAGGTGATGTACATGGCGCCCGGGGTCGAGGAGCACCGCGACGACGTCGGCGTGGTCCTGACGCCGCTGCCGCAGCGCGGCCGCAGCACCCGGTTCCTCAGCTCACGCGAGATCGTCCGGGCGCTGCTCAGGCTGCGACCCGACGTCGTCCACGTCCACGATCCGGAGCTGCTCACCCTGTTTCCCGCCATCAGGAAGCTGGTGCCGCGGCTGGTCTACGACATGCACGAGTACGTGCCGGAGGCTGTCGCCGGCAAGCCGTACATCCCCAGACGCGTCCGACCGGTGGCGTCGCAGACGACGGCCGTCGCCCAGAGGAGCCTGGCGGCGCTGGGCTCGGGCGTCGTCGTGGTCACGGAGGATCAGCTGACTGCCCTGGGAACCAGGCCGGCGCTGCGGCTGGTGCTGCCCAACTACCCACGCGTGGAGCGGTTCGAGGGCGCAGAGCCCGTGCCCGAGCTCGCCGCCGACCCGCGGCTCAAGCTGGTCTACGTGGGCAGCCTCTCGCGAGCCCGGGGCTGCACCATGATGCTCGATGTCATGGAGCGACTCTCGCCGGATGAGGCGGTGCTCTACCTGGGCGGCACCTTCAACGATCCGGCGCTCGAACTGGAGGTCGGCGAGCGCCTTGCTCTGGGCCTCGCCGACCGGGTCACGGTGCTGGGGCGCATCCCGCCCCCGGAACTGCCGCGCTATCTGGCGGCCGCCGACGTGGTCTGGGTGCCGTCGCAGCCGGACCGCCAGTACAGCCACCCGACCATCCCGACCAAGCTGCTCGAAGGCATGACGATGGGGCTCGCCGCGCTGGTCAGCGACATGCCGGGGCGCGGCGACCTCGTCCGCGACGAGGACTGCGGCGTCGCCGTCCCTCCTGGGGCAGAGGGCCACCTCGGCGGCCTGCGACGGCTCCTCACCAAGCGTGCCGCCCTGGCGGAGATGGGCGCTCGCGGCCGCGTCGCGGTCGAGCGCCGCTACAGCTGGGAGGCGGCACAGGGCGATTTGGTAGACTTCTACGGTTCGCTCTGCGCCGGGCTCGCCTGACGGCCGCCCGGCGCCCCGCGGCCACACGGCGCCCGGCGCCTCACCGGAGGGAGATCCTCACGTGAGCATCGACAGCTTCAAGAACGTCCTGGTCCTCGCCCCGCACACCGACGACGGCGAGTTCGGTTGCGGCGGAACCATGGCACGTCTCATCGAGAACGGCGTCACGGTCACCTACACTGCCTTCAGTACCGCCGCCAAGAGCGTTCCCGAGGGTTTTCCCAGGGATGTACTCAAGCACGAGGTCAGGGCCGCCACCGGGGTGCTCGGCATCGCCCCCGAGGACCTCCGGGTCTACGACTTCGAGGTCCGCACCTTCCCCACGGTACGCCAGGACATCCTCGAGGAGATGATCGTCCTGCAGCGCGAGCTCGACCCGGACTGCGTGCTGCTGCCGGCGCTCATCGACCTCCACCAGGACCACAAGACCATCGCCGAGGAAGGCCTGCGGGCGTTCAAGCGCACCACGGTGATGGCCTACGAGATCCCCTGGAACAACCTCAACTTCTCGCAGCAGGCCTACGTGCGGCTCGAGGAGCGGCACATCGAGAAGAAGGTGGCGGCCCTGCAGTGCTACGCCAGCCAGGGCCATCGCAACTACCTCAACGAGGACTACATCCGCAACGTCGCCCTCACCCGCGGCATCAACATCAGCTGCGGCTACGCCGAGGTCTTCGAGGTCTACCGCTGGATCCTGTGACCCTTATCGCCGACCCGCACTCACTCGTCTGACTCTGCCGGAGACCGCATGACCCTGCCGCCGCTCAAGCTCGTCCTCACCGCCGCCGGCTGCCCCGGCGCCAGTACGCTGATCCGCATGCTCAAGGCCAACGGCGAGCGGGAGATCGTCATCCACGGCGTCGACATGCGCCCCGACGCCGTCGGCCGCTTCATATGCGACGGCTTCAGCATCGTCCCGCCGGGCAACTCGCCCGACTACATCGCGGGGCTCGCCGAGGTGGTCCAGCGCGAGCGACCGGACCTGCTCTTCGTCCAGAGCTCGCACGAGATCGAGACGGTGGCGCGCCACCGCGACGTGTTCGAGGCGCTCGGCGCCCGCGTCCTCGCGGACGGCGTGAGCGGCATCGAGATCGCCTCGGACAAGGCGGTCATGCACGCCGCCTGCTCGGAGATCCCCGTGCCGCAGCCGGTGCTGCTGCGGCCGGCGACCCTCGAAGAGTTCGTCGCCGGCGCCCGCGAGCTCGGCTACCCGGACGTGCCGGTGTGCTTCAAGCCGCCGATCGCCAAGGGCTCGCGCGGCTTCCGCATCCTCTCGGCCGAGATCGACCGCGTGCACGACCTCCTCTACGAGAAGCCCATCAACCGGTACATGACGCTCGACGACTTCGTCGACCTCTTCACCGGCTACGAACCGTTCCCGCAGCTCATGCTGATGGAGTACGTCGACGCGCCCGAGATCACCGTCGACCTGTTCGCCGACGAGGGCGAGGTCGTCTTCTACCAGACGCGCACCCGGGAGGAGTTCCTGACGGGTCTGGCGATGGCGTTCAAGACCATCGACCGCCCCGACCTCGTGGAGCTCACGCGCAAGGTCGTCAAGCACCTGCACCTGGACTACTACCAGAGCGTCCAGTGGATCGGCGGCAAGCTCCTGGAGATCAACCCGCGCGTCAGCACGTTCGTGTACCAGGAGGACTTCATCATCCCGTACCTCGGCATCAAGTACACACTCGGAGAGCTAGGCGCGGACGACGTGGCCGGCATCCAGGCGCGAGTGCGCACCAGCCGGCGTTCGGTACGCTACTACGACCAGGTCTTCTGGGACGACTGATGAGGCCGGCGGGCGAAGCCGAGCCGGCCGAGGAGGCGCACGACACGTGCACATCCTGTTCCTGACGCACTACTTCACGCCCGAGAACAACGCCCCGGCCGCGCGCGTACACGGCATGGCGCGGGAGTGGGCGCGCAGCGGGCACCGCGTCACGGTGCTGACCTGCGCGCCCAACGTCCCCCTGGGCGTCGTGTACGAAGGCTACGAGAACAAGCTGATCCAGCAGGAGTGGATCGACGGCATCCGTACGCTCCGCGTCTGGACGTGGCTGGCGGCCAACAAGGGCCGTGTGCGCCGGGGCCTCAACTACCTGTCGTACCTTGCCGCGGCAGGCGCGGCCGGTCCGCTCGTGAGGCCGCGCGCCGACGTCGTCGTCGCCACCAGCCCGCAGTTCTTCGCCGGCTGGGCGGGCTGGCCGGTCGCCCGAGCCCACGGCGCCCCGTTCGTGCTCGAGATCCGCGACATCTGGCCGGATTCCATCGTCGCCGTCGGCGCCCTGCCCGACGGGCGGATCATCCGCACGCTCGGCAAGCTCGAGAAGGCGCTCTACGACGGCGCCGACCACATCGTCGCCGTCGGTGACGGCTACCGGATGAACATGATCCGCAAGGGCGTCGGGCCGTCGAAGATCAGCGTCGTGACCAACGGCGTGGACGTGGACCTCTTCGAGCCGCGCGAGCCCGACCACGGACTTCGCGCGCGGCTCGGTCTCTCGTCAGAGACGTTCGTCGTCACCTTCGCCGGCACCATCGGCATGGCGAGCGACCTCGGCGTGGTGCTCGACGCGGCCCGACTGCTCGGCGGCAAGGGCCGCGACGACATCGCCTTCTTGCTCGTCGGTGACGGAGCGCAGCGCGCCGACCTCGAAGCCCGAGCGCGCGCGGAGGGCCTGCCCAACGTCGTCTTCACCGGCCTGGTACCTCGCCCGGAGCTGCCCGCGTACCTGGCGAGCAGCGACGCCTGCCTCGCCCACTTCCGTAAGCAGGACCTCTTCCAGATGATCCTGCCCAACAAGTTCTTCGAGAACGCCGCCATGGAGCGGCCGATCCTGCTCGGATTCGAGGGCGAGGCGCGAGCGATGCTGCACGAGGCGGACTGCGGCATCGCCTTCGAGCCGTCTAACCCCGCGGAGCTGGCGGCGGCGGCCGAGCAGCTCGCCGACGCCTCGCCCGAGGAGCGGCGGCGGCTCGGCGAGAACGGCCGCCGCTACGTCCTCGAGCACTTCGACCGTCGCAGCCTCGCACGGGACTATCTCGAGATCCTCGAACGCGTGCGCGCCGACCACGTGCGCGGCCGGCGGCCGGCTCAGTCAGCGACGCCGCCGCCGACTGCGGTACCATGACCCGAAGCAATCAGCCTCCGGAGGAGCGCATGAGCGACGACACCACCATCGACGTCGGTTCCTGGTTCGCCACGCTCGCCCGCAATTGGTGGGTGATCGTCGGCCTCGTCGTGATCGGCGTCGTCGTGGGCGCGGTCGTCACGCTCGCCCAGCCGGACGAGTACACCGCCACAGCCTCCGTCTACATCGGTCAGACCACGGATGCCAACGGCAATGCCATGGCCGGTCTCAACTCCAACGCCAAGGCCGCCGTGCAGCTGCTCTCCAGCCAGGTCGCGTTGAACGAAGCCGCGGAGCGCACGGGAATGGGCATCTCGGCCGGCCGGCTGCGCAAGGAGACGACCATCGAGACGCCGTCGTCCACGGTCAAGACGTCCACGTCGGTCGTCAACATCATCGTCATCAGCGTGACGGACACTGACCCGGAGCGCGCCGCCGTGGCCGCCAACGCGCTCGCCGAGGTCCTGCTCGACAAGCTCGAGTCCGGCGTGGACGAGAAGATCGCGCTGCTCCAGCAGCAGCTGGACGACCAGCAGGCGGACTACGACGCGGCCACGGCGCGCAGCGCCGCCGCCCAGGAGGCGCTGGACGCCATCGGCCGGGGCGACGGCTCATCCGCCGAGCAGGCCACCGCGGCCGCTCCGTATCTGGTCCTCGTGCAGGCGGCCGCGACCGAGAAGCAGTCGCTGACTTCGTCCATCCAGAAGACCCAGCTCCAGCTGCTCACCGCCACCCAGGTCGAACAGCCTCGCGTGCTGCACGAGGCCGGCGTGCCGGACTCGCCCAGCGGGCCGAAGATGACGGTCAATGTGGCCATCGGAGCGCTGGCCGGTCTCGTCATCGGCGTGATCGTCGCGTTCGCGCGCCGCGGCCTCGCGGAGCGGCGCGCGGCCCGGGCCGCCGCAGCCTGACCGGACCACGGCCGGCGCGTCGATTCCGCTCTCTATGAAGAGAGGCCGTCTGGTCAAGTCTTCGCGGGGTAGGTCCGCGC
>DAIQNY010000075.1:0-13305 GCA_036788155.1 Actinomycetota bacterium
GGCATGCTCATGGCCGCCATGCGCCTCAACGTGCCGGCCGTCATGGTCGGCGGCGGCGCCATGCTGGCCGGCCGGCTCGAGGGCCGCGCCCTCGACCTCAACAGCGTCTTCGAGGCCGTGGGCCAGTACCAGGCCGGCACGCTGGACGACGACGAGCTCCGGGCCATCGAGTGCGGCGCCTGCCCCACCTGCGGCTCGTGCTCCGGCATGTTCACCGCCAACTCCATGAACTGCCTGGCCGAGGTGATCGGCATGGCGCTGCCCGGCAACGGCACCATCCCGGCCGTGTACAGCGAGCGCATCCGCTTCGCCAAGGACAGCGGCGAGAAGGTCATGGAAGTGCTCGCCCGGGGCGTCAAGCCGCGCGACATCCTCACGGACGTGGCCGTGGGCAACGCCCTCGCGGCCGACGCCAGTCTGGGCTGCAGCACCAACACCGTCCTGCACCTCGCCGCCATCGCCACCGAGGCGGGACTGTCCTTCGACCTCAACCAGATCAACGAGGTCGCCGCCAAGGTGCCGCACATCTGCAAGATCGCGCCGGCAGGCACGCACCACATGGAGGACCTGTACCACGCCGGCGGCATCCAGGCGGTCATGAACCGCCTCATCGCCGCTGGCCTCATGGACGGCTCCGCCCTCAGCGTCGCCGGCGGCACCGTCGGCGAGGCAGTGGCGCAGGCCCGGGTCCTCGACGAGACCGTCATCCGGCCCATCGACGACCCCTGGCATGCCACCGGCGGCCTCGCCGTGCTTTTCGGCAACCTCGCTCCGGCCGGCGCCGTGGTCAAGGAGGGCGCCGTGGCCGACGAGATGCTGCGGCACCAGGGTCCGGCGCGCGTGTTCGAGAGCGAGGCCGACGCCGTGTCCGCCATCGCCGCGCGCGACATCGCCGACGGGTCCGTCGTCGTCATCCGCGGTGAGGGCCCCAAGGGCGCTCCCGGCATGCCCGAGATGCTCAGCGCCACGTCCATGCTCGCCGGCCAGGGCCGGGACAAGGACGTGGCCCTCATCACCGACGGCCGCTTCAGCGGCGCCACCCGTGGCGCCGCCATCGGCCACGTCTCGCCGGAGGCCCACGCCGGCGGCCCCATCGCCGCCGTGCGCGACGGCGACACCATCAGCATCGACATCCCTTCACGGACACTCACGCTCGACCTCTCCGAGGAGGAGATCGCGCGGCGGCTCGCCGACTGGCGGCCACAGCCGCGCGACGGCGTAACCGGCTACCTGGCCCGTTACGTCCGACTCGTCTCCGGCGCGGAGAAGGGAGCTGTGCTGCAATGACAGAGAAGAAGATGAAGGGATCCCACGCCCTCGTCGCGGCCCTCGAGCACGAGGGCGTCGAGGTGATGTTCGGGTTCCCGGGGGGCGTCGCGATCCCGTTCTACGACGCCCTGTACGACGCCAAGAACCTGCGCCACGTGCTCGTGCGTCACGAGCAGGGCGCGGCCCACGCCGCCGACGGCTACGCCCGCGCCACCGGCAAGGTGGGCGTGTGCGGGTCCACCAGCGGCCCCGGGGCCACCAACCTGGTCACCGGGATCGCCACCGCCTACCTGGATTCGTCGCCACTGGTGGCGATCACCTGGCAGGTGCGCAGCGACCTCATCGGGACGGACGCCTTCCAGGAGGCCGACATCACCGGCATCACGCTGCCGATCGTCAAGCATTCCTACCTGGTGAAGAGCACCGAGGAGCTGCCGCGGATCGTCCACGAGGCCTTCCACATCGCCTCCACCGGACGGCCCGGGCCGGTGGTGATCGACATCCCGGTCGACGTCGCCCTTGGGGAGGTCGCCTATCGGGACTGCGACACCATCGACCTGCCAGGCTACAAGCCCACCTCTCGCGGCCACGTCAAGCAGATCCGCGCCGCCGCGCGGGCGATCAACGAGGCGCAGCGGCCGGTGCTGTACCTGGGCGGCGGCGTCGTCACCTCGGACGCCGCCGCGGAGGTCCTGCGACTCGCCGAGCTGCGCCGCCTGCCGGTGACCACCACACTCATGGGGATCGGCGGGTTCCCCGAGACACACGAGCTCAGCATGGGCATGCTCGGGATGCACGGCACGGTGGCGGCGAACTACGCGGTGCACGAGTGCGACCTGCTGATCGCCGTGGGCGCCAGGTTCGACGACCGGGTGACCGGCAAGCTCAAGGCGTTCGCCCCGCACGCACGGTTCATCCACATCGACGTCGACCCGGCCGAGATCGGCAAGAACGTGATCCCGCTCATCCCCATCGTGGGGCAGGCACGGCAGGTCATGGGGGCGGTCTGCAAGGAGCTCGAGGCCATGGAGTGGTCGCGCGAGCAGACCGAGCCGTGGCTGGCCCGCATCGCCGAGCGCAAGGACGAGTATCCCCTGCACTACGAGCGCCCCAAGGACGGCAAGCTCGCGCCGCAGTTCGTCATCAAGGAGATCGACAGGGTCACCGGACACGACGCGGTGGTGTGCACCGACGTCGGCCAGCACCAGATGTGGGCCACGCAGTACTACACGTACACGTTCCCGCGGCAGTTCATCAGCTCGGGCGGGCTGGGGACGATGGGGTTCGGCCTGCCGGCCAGCATAGGTGCGGCCGTCGGCAGGCCCGACAAGACGGTCGTCGACATCAGTGGCGACGGCGGGTTCCAGATGACGATGCAGGAGCTGGCCACAGCGGTGAACTACGACGTGCCGGTCGTGGTCGCCATTCTCAACAACGGCTATCTCGGGATGGTCCGCCAGTGGCAGGACCTCTTCTGGAACAAGCGCTACTCGTTCACCTGCGTCGAGGTGCAGCCGGACTTCAAGGCCTTGGCCGAGGCGTTCGGCGCCGTCGGCATGCGGGTGACCGAGGAGGACGAGGTGGAGCCGGCGCTGCGCGACGCCATCGCGTCCGGGAGACCGGCGGTCATCGACTTCCGTACGTCCCCGGAGGAGAACGTGTTCCCCATGGTGCCGGCCGGCAGCGAGATCACCGAGATGATCGGCGGTACCTCGCGCAAGCAGAGGAGGAAGCCGTGAAGCACACGCTCTCCGTCCTCGTCGAGAACAAGCCCGGCGTGCTCACCCGCGTCGCCGGGCTGTTCGCTCGCCGCGGCTTCAACATCGAGAGCCTTGCCGTCGGTCTGAGTGAGGACCCCAAGCTTTCGCGCATCACCATCGTCATCGACGGTGACGAGCATCCCGTGGACCAGGTCACCAAGCAGCTGCACAAGCTCATCAACGTGCTCAAGATCCGCGACCTCGACCCCAGGAGCCAGGTCTCCGCCGAGCTGCTGCTCGTGCGCGTGGCCGGGGAGGGGGAGAAGCGCACGGAGGCGCTGCAGATCGCGGAGATCTTCAACGCCAAGATCGTCGATGTCGACCGCCGCCAGCTCACGCTGCGAGTGGTGGGCTCCAACGATAAGCTCGAGGCGCTGCTCGAACTGCTGCAGCCGCTCGGCGTGCTCGAGGTGGTGCGCACCGGCACCGTCGCACTCGGGCGCGGGCGGGGCGGCTGACCGACCTCTGCGGCCGCGCGCCGCTCTGTGCGGCGTCATCCCTTGGGCGGCACCGGACCGCACGCCGCGCGCTGCGTTCCGGCTGCCGGTGTGGGATGGCGGCCGGCCGGTCGCAACCGGCTCAGGCCGAGCCGGCGCGGCGCGCGGCCGAGCGCAGGAGCGCGTGGGCGCCCTCAGGCAGGCCGGAGTGCACGGCCACCAGCGGGCACTTGACGTTGAAGAGGAAGAAGACGTCCGCCGCCGTCTCGCTCAACGACTCGTAGTTGCCCTGTCCCTTGGCGAGGACCACGTCCGCCTCGGCGAACGCCTTCCGAAAGACGGACGAGCAGTCCTCGAGCAGCGTACCGGGCGCGTCGGAGCCGTTGTCGACGACGGCGGCGACCTGATCCATACCGGCGGCGGCCGCGTCGGCGAGCGTGGCGTCGTTCAGGACCGGCCGGCCGCGCACGGCCACAGTCACGCGGCCGGCCGGCAACCGCTCGACGAGAAGCCGGTCGACGACGATCTCCCCGGCGTTGTCGGCCAGGAAGAGGATGTGCTCCGCGCGGCCGACCGCCTCGCGGAGCAAGGTGATCTCGCCGTGGAGCGGCGCCCGCAGGCCCTTCTCGAGCGCGAGCGCCACCGCGGCACCGGGATCCTCGACTCCGTCGCCGTGCAGGTCGTCCTCCATGTGGGCGACGTTCACCCCGCCGTACGGGTCTTCGTGCCCCGACAGCCGGCGAACGAGCCGATGGAGGCGCAGTCCCGTGCGTGGCGGCGAGTGGCCTGTGTCGATGTCCTCCGCCAGCATGAGCAACGCCTCGGAGAGGATGCGTCGGCGAGAGTCTTCGCCGTCGCCGGCGAACCGAGCCGCCTCGAGTGCCTGCCGCGCGAAGCAGGGGATGCAGTCGAGCCTGGTGTGCATGAGCCTCGGCTGGTCATGCCCTGTCGTTGCGGGCATATGCTCGTCACTCTCGCCTGTAGAGGCAGAGCCTGCAACCCAGTCCGCCCTCACATCGGCCTCCGGGCTTGGGAGGAGGCTGCGCCGGGCAGGTGTTCCTGCAGAGGACAAGCGGCCGGCGCCGTGCGGCGACGGCCACTCGCAAGGAGGCCGCGATGATCGACGAGAATCCAATCCGCGAGTGGCTCGCGGCCTATCGGCATGCCTGGTCGACGGACGACCCCGGGGAGGTCGCCGGCCTCTTCGACACCGACGTACGGTACTTCACGACCCCCGGCGGCCCTCCCCTGGAGGGCCTGAAGGAGCTCACCGACTACTGGCTGGGCGAGGGGGAGTCGCGGATCCCCTGGTCGTTCGAGTACCAGGTGCTCGCCCAGGAGGGTGACCTGTACGTGGTGCGGGCAGTGACCACCTACCCCGAGGGGACGAGCGACGCCGACGGTCCGGAGACGTTCCACAACCTGTGGCTGGTGTGGCTGGGCCCCGACGGGCGCGCCACTGAGTTCGTCGAGTACTACGTGCCGGCGGAGTGAAGGCGGCTCGCCCCCTTCGGGGGCAGCGGGCGCCGGCCGTGTCACGTAGACTGACTGGCAGTCAAGGACAAGACGCGAGCGACGAGGAGAGCGACATGGCCGAGCAGGCGACGGTGCACGAGGCTGAGGCGGAACGAGGCGCGCGGCGGCCCGCGCTGCCCGACGCGGCCGGGTTCTTCGGCAAGTACGGCGGGCAGTACCTGCCGCCCCAGCTCGAGGCCCCCTTCGCGGAGATCGTCAAGGCGTACCACGAGATCGAGAACGACGCCGCCTTCATCGCGGAACTACGCTACATCCGCAAGCACTTCCAGGGGCGCCCCACGCCGGTATACCACGCGCGGACGCTGTCGCTCGCCAACGGCGGTGCGCAGATCTACCTCAAGCGCGAGGACCTCAACCATACCGGCGCCCACAAGCTCAATCACTGCATGGGCGAGGGTCTGCTGGCCAAGTACATGGGCAAGAAGAAGCTCATCGCGGAGACCGGCGCCGGCCAGCACGGTGTGGCGCTCGCCACCGCCGCGGCGCACTTCGGCCTGGAGTGCGAGATCCACATGGGCGAGGTCGACATCGCCAAGCAGGCGCCCAACGTGAGCCGCATGCAGCTCCTGGGAGCCACCGTCGTCCCCGTGACGCACGGCCTCAAGACGCTGAAGGAGGCCGTGGACTCCGCCTTCGAGGCGTACCTCGCCGACTACGAGAACTCCATTTACTGCATCGGGTCCGTCGTGGGTCCGCACCCCTTCCCGCTCATGGTCCGCGACTTCCAGAAGGTCGTGGGGATGGAGGCCCGGGAGCAGTTCATCGAGATGACCGGCAACCTGCCGGACGTGGTGGAGGCGTGCGTGGGCGGCGGCTCCAACGCCATGGGCATCTTCTCCGGGTTCCTCGACGACCCTGTGGAACTGATCGGCGTCGAGCCGCTGGGGCGCGGCGAGGCCGTCGGCGAGCACGCCGCGACCATGACCTACGGCACCGAGGGCGTCATCCACGGCTTTCGCTGCTACCTGCTGCAGGACGCGCAGGGTGAGCCGGCTCCCGTGTACTCCTGCGCCAGCGGCCTGGACTACCCCGGGGTCGGCCCCGAGCACAGCTATCTGAAGGACTCGGGCCGCGTGCAGTACGTCACCTGCTCCGACGACGAGTGCCGCGACGCCTTCTTCAGGCTCAGCAGGACGGAGGGCATCATCCCGGCGCTCGAGAGCGCGCACGCGGTGGCGCACGCGCTCGTCAAGGCGCGCGAGATGGAGACCGGCACGGTGCTCGTCAACCTCAGCGGCCGCGGCGACAAGGACATGGACTACGTGATCGAGCACTGGGGCATCGGCGGGGAGTGACGCCGGCGCTGCCGGGCCCGAGACGGGAGGTGAGTGCGGCTGGACGCCGAGGAGGGAGAGCTGATCGTGCGGCGCCGGCTGCGCGCGCAGCGCCTCTCCGGCGCCGCCTGCCGCCGCCCTGAGGACGTCGTCGGCCTGTTGGGCGCCGTGCAGGCGCAGGACTACGGGCCGGCCAAGTGGTCCATCGGCACCCGCGTCGAAGACTGCGCCGACTCGCTCGTCGAGCTTGCCTTCGACTCGGGTGCGATCCTGCGTACTCACGTGGTGAGGCCGACATGGCACTTCGTCCTGCCGGAGGACATCCGCTGGCTGCTCGCCGCCACCGCGCCGCGCATCAAGGCGCGCGACGCGCGCCGGTACGCGCAGCTGGGTCTCGACACGGAGACGCTGCGGCAGAGTGGGCGGGTGCTCGTCGCGGCCTTGCGCGGTTCCGGGCCGCTGACACGAGCTGAGGCGGCCTCCGTACTCACCGCCGCCGGCATCGATGTGGAGGGGCAGCGCCTGCCTTACCTGCTCATGCACGCCGAGCTTGACTGCCTGATCTGCAGCGGCCCGCGTCGCGGAAGTCGGCACACGTATGTGCTCCTCGAAGAGCGTGCGCCGCAGGCCCTCGACCTCCCACGTGAGGAGGCCCTGGCTGAGCTGGCGCGACGCTACTTCTCGAGCCACGGCCCGGCGACGGCGAAGGACTTCGCCGGGTGGGCCAGCCTGACCCTCGCGGAGGCGCGGGCCGCGATCGACGCCGCCGGCGCGAGCCTCACCGCCGAGGAGCTCGATGGCCTCCGCCTCTGGTCGGCGGCGGAGGGGCCCGGCAGCCCCTCCGATCCCGTCGGCGACTCCGACCGCCCGCTCGTCCACCTCGTGCAGGGGTACGACGAGCTCATCATGGGCTACAGCGAGACCAAGGCGCTCCTGGCCGCACCGGGCTCTGCCTGGACACCGGCTACCCCGCCGGTGTCCAGCCTCGTGGTTCTGCGGGACGGCCGCGTGGCAGGCTTCTGGCGGCGCGCGGTCAAGAAGGACCGCGTGCTCGTCCAGACATCGTTGCTGGACACGTGGGACGCCCCGTCGCGAGCCGAATTGGCGGCCGAGGCCGAGCGCTTCGCCGCCTTCCTCGGCCTCCGCCTGGAGTTCGCGGTCGCCGACTGATCCGACCGGTGGGACATGAGCGGCGTAGTAGGGGGGACGCCGTTCAGTCTGGGTGAGCCGGGCGCGGGGAAGGGATGAGGCAGAACGTCCCGCCTTCAGGAGGAGCGTCCGTGACTGCGATGCCCGCGCCGCGAGACCCTGGCGAACAGCAGGAGAACCGCGAGAGAGAAGAGCAGCGCCCGCCGGAGAAGCCCGACGTGCTGCAGCGCGAGTGGCCCCGGTTCGCGCGCAAGTTCAAGGTCATCCTGATGGGACTGTGGCACGCCGGCCACGACTTCAACGTCGCCTACAAGATGGTCCTCTCCGCCGTGGTGCTCATGCTGGCAGCCGTGACGGGCTCGTGGCTCGACCTCGCCATCGTCGCGGCTGCGACCGGCCTCCTGCTCGCGGGCGAGCTGTTCAACACGGCCATCGAACAACTCTGCGACATCGTGGAGCCGGGGCACGACGAGCGCATCGGCGCGATCAAGGACGTGGGGGCCGCGGCCGCAGGGATCGCGATGTGGTTCTGGTTCATCGTCGTCGTGCTGGAGGCGGTGCGGCTGATCGAGCAGCTCGATTGAGGGCGGGCGGAGCGTAACGCCACATCCGCGTCTCCGCGCTCCCGACTCGCGCGCGTCTGAGGGGGGCGGAGCCGTCTCGACTCCCGGCACGGCCGGTCACGTTGCCGCCGTCGGCGCGGGCCGATAGAGTCTTACCTTCCGAGTACATCCGGCCCGGCCCTCCGGGCCGTCCCAGAGGAGGAGACACCACATGTTCTACGACAAGGACGCCGACCTCTCCCTGATCCAGAGCAAGACCGTCGCCATCATCGGGTTCGGCAGCCAGGGTCACGCCCACGCGCAGAACCTGCGCGACAGCGGCGTCAAGGTCGTGGTCAGCGAGCTCAAGGGCACGCCGAACGGCGAGCGCGCCGAGAAGGCGGGCTTCGAGGTCCTCGGCGCCGCCGAGGCGACGAAGCAGGCCGACGTCATCATGATGCTGGTGCCCGATCAGACGCAGGCCGTCGTCTACAGGAACGACGTGGCGCCCAACCTCAAGGACGGGGCGACCCTCATGTTCGCCCACGGCTTCAACATCCACTTCGGCCAGATCGTGCCTCCCGCTACCGTGGACGTGAGCATGGTCGCCCCGAAGGGTCCCGGCCATCTCGTGCGGCGCCAGTACGAGGAGGGCAAGGGAGTGCCGGTGCTGGTGGCCGTGTATCAGGACTCCAGCGGCAAGGCCAGGGAGCAGGCGCTCGCCTACGCGAGCGCCATCGGCGGCCTGCGTGCAGGAGGCCTCGAGACCACGTTCCAGGAGGAGACCGAGACCGACCTCTTCGGCGAGCAGGCCGTGCTGTGCGGCGGCACGACCGAACTGGTCACTGCGGGCTTCGAGACGCTCGTCGAGGCGGGCTACCAGCCGGAGATCGCCTACTTCGAGTGCCTGCACGAGCTCAAGCTCATCGTCGACCTCATGTGGGAGAAGGGCATCGCCGGCATGCGCTACAGCATCAGCGACACCGCCGAGTACGGCGACCTCACCCGCGGCCCCCGCGTGATCGACGAGGACGTGCGCGACACCATGCGCGAGCTGCTCGCCGAGATCCAGAGCGGCGAGTTCGCGCGCGAGTGGATCCTCGAGAACCAGGCCAATCGTCCTGTGTTCAACGCGCTGCAGCGGCAGGGCAGGGAGCACCTCATCGAGACCGTGGGCAAGGAACTCCGCGGCATGATGAGCTGGATCGACGAGGGCGGGCTGGACATCGACGTCTGAGCCGGCCGGCGCGGACGGTCTAGCGAAGGGGGCGTGACGTGGACGGCGCCATGAGCGTGCTGGCGGTAGGCGGCCTGCCTTCCGAGTGCATCTTCCGCCTCGAGGAGGACGGTCTGCGGGTCGACGTGCGTACCGGCCTGGGCGCCGCGGAGCTCACGGCCGGCATCGACGGCTACGAGGCGCTCGTCGTCGCGCCCGGCGTGCCGGTCGACGCCGCCGTGCTCGACGCCGGGCGGGCGCTCAAGGTGGTCGGCGGCGCCGGGACCGGCGCCGGCGCCATCGACGTCGATGCTGCGACGCGCCGCGGGATCGTCGTGGTGCACGCGCCTGACACCGGCGCCGTCTCGGAGGCCGAACACGCGCTGGCCCTGCTCATGGCTGTGGCGCGCGATCTGCGCGCCGGAGATGCCGCGCTGCGTGGCGGCGCTGCCGACTGGGCGCCGGGTCAGGGGGTGGAGGTGCGCGGCAGGACGCTCGGCCTCATCGGCGTGCGCGCAAGTTCATCCCTGCTCGTCGAGCGGGCTCGTGCGCTCGGCATGGAGGTCCTCGCCTGCGAGGCGCAGGCCGGCGAGGCGTTCGCCGTGGGAGGCGTCGTGGAGTGCGTCACGCCGGAGCAGGTCCTGGCACAGGCGGATGTGCTCATCCTGCAGACGCCGGGAGCGGCCGCGTCGCTCCTCGGGGCGTCGGAGTTGCCGGGCCTGCGGTCCGGGGTCCGGCTCGTCAGCCCCTTCGCCGCCGGCGTCGTCGACTCCGAGGCGCTGGCGCGGGCGTTGACGGAGGGTCGGATCGCCGCCGCAGCGGTCGCCGTCGAGCCCGGCGATGTGCCGGCGCCGCTGCTCTCGGCGCCGGGCCTGCTCCTCACGACGCCGGCCGACGCCGGTACTATCGACGCCGCCCGCCGGGCGGCCGTCTCGGTGGCCGAGCAGGTTGCGGCCGTGCTCGGTGGCCGCCTGCTGCGCGGCGCCGTCAACGTGCCCGCCGCCGGCGAGGACGCGGACGAGCTCATGCCCTACATGGGACTGTGCTCGCAGCTCGGCCGGCTGCTCGTGCAGTTGGCCGGCGCTCCCGTCGACGGCGTCGAGATCACCTATGGCGGCAGTGTGGCCTACTACGACACCCGGCTGCTTACGGCCGGCGTGCTCGGGGGCGTGCTCGCCGGAAGATCCCAGGCACCCGTCAACTTCGTCAACGCCGAGCTGGTCGCCTCGGAACTCGGCGTCTCCGCCGCCGAGACGCGTGAGTCCGGTATCCCGGACTTCCCGCGACTCATCACCGTGGCCGCCGCCGGTACGGGCGGCGCCATGTCGGTCTCGGGCACGTCGCTGGGCTCGGAACACAAGCCGCGTCTTGTGCGGGTGTTCGGCGAGGACGTCGACATAGAGCCGGCGCCGCACATGGCGGTGCTGCGGTACGTGGACGCGGCGGGGATCGGCGGCAAGGTCGGCACGCTGCTCGGTGAGTGGGCCGTCAACATCGCCCACATGTCGGTCGGCCGCGGCAAGCTCGGCGCCGAGGCGGTCATGGTCCTGACGCTCGACGACGAGCTCACCTCGGAGCAGACGGACGAACTGGTGGCTCGCTGCGGGCTCAAGTACGCGCGCGCCGTCGAACTGTAGGCGTCGGCCGCAGACGACTGCCGATCCGCCCAGAAGCGCCCGTTGCGGCCCGGGGCGCCGGGAGGGGCGGGCCCAAGAGGCGACCCGCCCCTCCCGGCGCCAGTCGGGAGTCAGGCGGCCTTGCGCATGACCTCGGCGGGCTCGTTGGAGACGGCCAGCGTGTTGCCTTCGCTGTCCTTGAACCAGCCGGTCTTCATATCGCCGAACGTAGCGATGCCGTTCTCGGTCTTGAGGCCGGGAAGGTCGTACTCCTCGAACTGGACACCCTTGTCGCGCAGTTCCCGCACGCAGCCCTCCAGGTCGTCGACCATGAAACTCGCGTACGTCGTCTCGCCGCGGCTGTACGTGCTCTTGTAGAGCAGCAGCCTGTCCGAGCCCAGCTCCACCAGGGCGCTGTTCGGGTCGTCCGACAGGCGCCGTACCGTGAGCCCCAGCTTCTCGCTGTAGAACCGCATGGCACGGTCGATGTCGTCGACGGCGATCGTCGGCATGACCGATCCGCTCGAAAGACCCATGTCGCATCACTTCCTTTCAAATGGGATACACGGAGGGTTCCCGGACGGCACCCTGTTGACCGTTCGGTTGCGACTCGGTCCGGCCGCGGTCTCGATCCGGTGCGGGGGTGGACACCGCGCGGCCGTTGGGCTATCCTCCGCGCCATGCGGAGCTCTTCACATCGCCCGTCGTGACGGCTGGTGCGGCGCGGTCCTCCCGGACCGCGCCGCACCAGCCGGCTCCGCTTCCTCTCGATCCCAGCACGACCGTCGCTGCCCGCACCCGCCTCGCCACGGCGCCTGCCTTCGCGGGGACCGCGACCGGGGCCCCTGGCGCCTGTCGCACGCGTCACGGCCGCCGCCCGTACGCCCGGCGCCAGCGCTTCCTGCGGCTGCAGCCGCGACTGGTCACCGCTCGATCGTGGCCTCTGGTCGAGTGTCTGATGTTGTGACGGGCCGCGCGTATTCCGTAGAATCGCGGCCTCCGAACCTCACGAGTTGGTCCGCCGCTCCGCCGGCAGCCGAAGTCACCCAAGAAAGGACGACACGATGCAGAAGCGCTTCCTCATCACCCCCGGCCCCACGCCCGTGCCGCCGGAGGTGCTCTCGGCCCTCGCCGAACCGGTCGTCCATCACCGCGCGCCGCGGTTCACCGAGATCCTCAAGCAGGTCGTCGCGGGGATGAAGTACATCTACCAGACGGAGAACGACATCATGGCGTGGGCCGCCAGCGGCACGGGCGCCATGGAGGCGGCCGTCATCAACGTGGTCAACCCGGGCGACCACGTCCTCGTGGCCTCCGTCGGCAACTTCGGCGAGCGCTGGAAGAAGCTCACCGCCACGTGGGGCGCCGAGGTCACCGCGCTCGACTACGAGTGGGGCACCAAGGCCGACCCGGCCGACATCGAGAAGGCGCTCGCCGCCGACCCGCAGATCACGGCCGTGTTCGTCCAGCACAGCGAGACCTCCACCGGTGTGGTCAACGACATCAAGGCCATCGGCGAGATCGTGGCGCGGACCGACGCCATCCTGGTCGTCGACGCCATCAGCGGTCTCGGTGCCAGCGACCTCAAGACCGACGAGTGGAAGGTCGACGTCTGCGTCGCCGGCTCCCAGAAGGCGCTCATGGTCCCGCCGGGTCTGGCCTATGCCGCCGTGAGCGACAAGGCATGGAAGGTCATCGAGCGGAACACCCAGCCGCGCTTCTACTTCGACATGGTCGCCATGCGCAAGAAGATGACCGGCGACTCCGCGCAGACGCCCTACACGCCGGCCGTCAATCTCATGGTCGCGCAGAACGCCGCCATCGAACTGATCAAGGACGAGGGCCTGGAGAACGTGTTCGAGCGGCACCGCGTGCTCGGCAAGGCCGCCCGCGAGGGCGTCAAGGCCCTCGGCCTCGAGCTGTTCGCTGTCGAGGACCCGGAGGCCAACTCGGTGACCGCCGTCAAGGTGCCCGAGGGCGTGGACGGCGGCAAGATCGGCAAGATCGCGCGCGACAAGTACGGCGTGTGGCTGGCCGGCGGCCAGGGCGCCGTCAAGGGCAAGATCTTCCGCTTCGGCCACTGCGGCTACTTCGGCCACAGCGACATCGTCGTCGGCCTGAGCACCGTCGAGATGGTGCTCGCCGAGCTCGGGTACGACGTCAAGTTCGGCGCCTCAGTGGGCGCCGCCGAGCAGGTGTTCATGCAGAGCACCGTCATGCTCTGAGAAGGGTGACGTGACATGACCGAACAGAAGAGAGTACTCGTCAAGGAGAAGCTCGCCCCCGAGGGCGTCAAGTACCTCGAGGACCTCGGCTTTCAGGTCGACATCGGCACCGAGTGGGACGCCGACGAGTTGCTCAAGCGCATCCCCGAGTATCACGGGCTGATCATCCGCTCGGCGACCAAGGTGACCGCCGACGTGATCGCCGCCGGCGAGAACCTGCAGGTGGTCGGCCGCGCCGGCGTCGGCGTCGACAACGTCGACGTCAAGGAGGCGACCAAGCG
>DAIQNY010000076.1:0-13148 GCA_036788155.1 Actinomycetota bacterium
CCGAGCCATGCTGCGCGACGAGGCGAGGGACTGCTTGACAACATAGGAGCTCACGTTCGCTGCTGCGCCGAGAACCCGCCGGTATGCTGCGACTTTAGGGAGGCGCCGACGAAGCACCGACGTCATATGGTCACCACTCTACGGCGCGAACGGAAGCCCGCCTTTGTACTCGGCGTCCACAGAAACCCTGACTGCCCTGCAGTCGGAAGTCCAGCTCTCGTCAAGCCGGATTGACAGCTCCGACGTGGCGGCTGGGCGCACAGGTGAGTCCAGGCAGTCCCAGCCGCCGCTCACCACCCTTCCATCCGCGGCAAACAGCACGTAGTAGACAGTCGAGAGCGTCGTTAGCGTACGGCGCGAAGCATTGGTGAGGCGGCCCTCCAGAGTGGCGCCATAGTCATCGATGATGCGGAGGTCCGTTGCCTGTAGGAGCTCCTGCGTTGCCGGCTCGCTCCAGTCGGCCTTGGCGGAAATCCGGAGAGTCTCGGGAGCAGATCCCTTGGGCAGATACGCACTGCCCCCGAGGTAGAAGGTCTTACGGGCAGGAATCACGCTGATCCAATCCCGCGCAGTCTTCAGGCGCCTCCCGTCGGTGCCGAGGAACCTCACGAGTACGGCAACATCGTTGGCGTCGTAGTCGGAGGTGTTGTGGAGTACCACGCCATAGCCGTACTCTCGTCCACCAAGCAAATTGAAGTTGGCCTGCTCCGTCACGATGACCGCCTCAGGCGTCGGCTCCTCATCCTCGTCTCCGAGTCCATCCAGGATCCCTCCTGGCCGACTCTGGTCACTGAGCGTCGTGGACCCCAACTCCCATTGATTCGGGCCCAGCCATCCCTCGGTCGCGCGGAGCTGCGCCGGCACCCCGCGTTGCGCATCCGGGGCACAAACGCCGAATGTGTTCACGGTGTTGACTGTTCGCCCCGCTTTCGCCTGCTTGGCCTGTGAGCGAGTCATCTGGCCGAAGATGTTCATAAGTCCGTCGAAGGACTCCAGCTGGGGTTGGCCCATGTAGTTGTTGCCAAGCAGGATCGTCACGGAGTTCGCTGCGCTAGGCAGGTAGAACGCCTCGCTGTAGCAGTAGTTGCTCGCGTACATGTACGACCAAATCGAGGATGGAGGTCCCCAGGAGTCGCACTCAGCGAACTTGGTCTCTCCAAGGGTCACCTCCTCCGGACTCCCGTCCCCCCCGTAGTACTTGAAGGTGGGCTTGAAATCGTCAGACAGGGCGGTGACGGCGTACAAGACGACCAGCCCATGCCTGTCGGTGACGGCCTGAACGCAGTAGTCTCGAGTAATGAAGAGGTACTCCCGTCCGCCTCGCAAGTAGCTCCAGCTGGACTCGCGCCCGAGAACGTCCCTGAACTTCGCAATCGGAACGTTCGCGTTCAGGCTCTCGACCTGACGATACGGGGAGGGGCTCTCCCCCGACGTCACGCCGGTTGTCTCCGCGAGAATCCGATTGCCCCGCACGTCCACCGCGAATGGATCAACCTCGCCCTGCGGGGGCCTATCGTAGGTCCCCGCAGACGCGAGCACCGGGACCACCTCGATGAATCCGCGAAAGTAGCTCGGACATGAGGCCGGAACATCAATGTCCCACACGCCCTGGTTCGCAACAGAGACGGGCACCGCCACCGGTTCAGTCCTCTCGCCGGACCGCCGTGCCAACTGCCACTTGGAGTCTGCCGACTGATCCAGTCGCCAGTAGAAGGCGATTTGCGAGCCACGTTCCCGCAGGCTCCGCGGCAATGGCTCTCCAGTCACTCTAAGCATCACGGTGTCGCTGGTCGCACCGTCGACCCCAAGAGCGGGCCAACGGCGTACCACCTCGGCGGTCACCACTTGCGGCGCCGGCTTGTTCCACAGGTACTGCGGCCTCACCCAGTCTGCGGGCGCAAGGAATGCCCATACTGCAGAGAAGGCGGATAAGGCTACGACTACCGCAAGAAGACGAGTCCACCAGCGCTTACTGAGGGGAATCCTGGAGCTTCTCTGGTAGCGCCGGTCTCGCGCATGCCCGTACTGACCGCCGTTCCTTGCTGGGTATCGCATAGCTTCCTCACCCGATCATGGCGACGGAGGCAAGCCGCCTCATAGTCTCACGCTCCGTGAACACCCTATTCGGCGCACGCGCACTCGGTCCATCGCTACGGCGTGCCCTCGTCGCTCGCAGGGCAACTACGCCAGAGCAGCAGGGGATGGCTCTTGATTCGCCGGAAGCGGTGCTTATGTGGTGACTTGATTCGGGCAGTCGCTGCGTTGCCAGCCATTCACGGGGGTACCGACGCGGCTCTGGCACCTCGAGCGCAACTGCACCGAAATGGTGCCTTGAACCCCATCGATCGGATGGGCTCATAGTGCCTTGCCTCTGGCTTCCACGAAGTCGGAGACGGTGGCGAGCCGAATGCCGCGGGCGCGGCACACGTCGGGTATCTTCACGCGCGGCTTGTTCATGCCGCCCGCCCGGGTACCAGTGTCCTTTTCAGCTGTGACCACCGCAGCGCCCGCGACTTCCGCGAGCGCAATGACCCATGGGTCGGCATCGTAGGGCTCCTTGTCGCACTCGATCAGGTTGGGGAACTCACGCTCGAGGGCAATCACAGCCTGCACGAGCTCACGTGTGTCGGCGCGGAACATAGCCCTGTGCTCCTTCACCCATTGGAGCATCTCGGCGTCACGAGTGCGCTCGAGTTCGAGGTAGACCTCACGGGGCGCGATTGCGGCCTTCACGGCGATGGCCTGCGAGAGAACCTCCCAGACTGATGGGAACGCCGCCGGACGGTAGTCCGTGTTCCACATGTTGCTGAGCGCGGATGTGTCGAAGCAGAAGCAGTCTTCGAGGCAGAGCTGAGCGTTCATCGCAGGCTGAGGCGCTCGTACAGGTGGCGGTCGATGGCGTCCAGGTACTTCGGCTTCGTGCTCAGGAACTCGGCTGCTTCAAATGAACTGATGATGCCGTTGCGATGGGCCTCGAGGACGAGCCCTGTGAAGTCAACGCCGTTGCGGTTGAAGGCTCTCCTCGCCTGCTTGACGCGGGGAATGTACTCGGGCATGCCTTCGTGATCGACGACCCACTGCTCACGCCGGCTCTGGTAAAACGCCTCCGTCGTTCTACCGAGCAGAAGGAGCCGACGCAGCACGACCTCCTTGGACGCCTTGAACGAGGCCCCGATGCCCTCGAGTCGCTCGTCATCCCAGAGGTCAGAGTCATGTTCGCTCACGAGCGGATGGGCGAGGAGTTCGTCACGCGGAACCATTGCCGCTCCAGCAACGTGGTTACAGTAGACCTCAACGCTCGGGAGCTTGGCTCCTTCGGGGCCCTCGATCTCGCAAAGGCCGCTAGTGCGTAGCGACAGATGTGCCAGCTCGTGCAAGAGCGAGAAGGCACGCGGCGCCGCGAAGTCCTGGTTCGTGACGACAATCACCGGAGCTCTTGCATCGTAGATGGAGAAGCCCCGGCACTCAGATCGCGGCATCGCAGCCTCCAGCACGAACACCCCAAGGCGCTCGACCAACAGGCGCCAGCGATGGTAGGCGTCATGCTTCTTCGCGACCCGGACCTGATCATCGACACTCATCCCTAAGATGCGGCGCATCTCGATGGCGGCGTCCTCGGCGTCGCCTGCCCTGTCGACCTTCGGAAGCGTTGGGGCCAAAGTAGCGGAGAGCTGATCCGCCAGGTCCTTCGCGAGACCCACAACTCGATAGGCCCGGCGAATGGCGAGGAGTGTGCCCGCACCGAGCGGATGCTGGTGGCGCGTCGGGAGCGTCCGATAATCACGAGGTTGCCGGGGGCGGGGCGGCGGCTCTGAGAGCAGGAGGGTAGCGACGCTGCAGTGTAGAGCACGCGACAGTTTGCGCAGTTCGGTCATGCGTGGCGATGCGGCTCCGGCTTCCCACTCCGCGAGTCGCCCAGTGTCGACGCCGATTGCCGCAGCCACGTCATCTTGTGTGAGGTTCAGCGACGTCCGGGCCCAAGCGAGTACCTTCGGCTCGACATCGACCGTGAACGACATGGGCGTCATTCTGGCAAGCCCCCTGCCGGTCTGTGTCCGGCTCAGCGTCAGTGGCAACCACCACCATCACGCGGCTACTAGTTCACAGACACCCGCGCCGTTCCTGCCCGGGTACGACAAAGGCAGTATCCACGCTCGCCTGGAATGCTACTCGCAACAACCGACGGATTGCGGCATCGCCACGGTCGACACAGGTTCCCGTCACCTCTCACGAGCAGAAAGCGCCTGCACAAAGCCGTCTCTGCCGACTCAATGCCGACGTGTTGACACAAGGGCGCGTGGCGCCAGATAGGCTCGTGGCACAAGCTTGAGGAGAGTCGAAGACGGCGGCGCGAACTCGTCTGCGCCGCGAGGAGAGCCAAGGACCAGCGTCTGCGCACTCATCCGGCCCACTTCAATGTATACCGCCAGGGGGGCCTTGCCGCAAGGCCCCCCGCCCGCGCTACCATGCCTCTCTGCTCGCATGTCCGGGGCAGGACTGACGCCCGGACTCCACCACATCAGGAGGCCTTCATGCGCATACTCCTCTCGACGATCGGCTCGCGCGGCGACGTCCAGCCCTTGGTCGCACTCGCCCTGGAGCTCAAGGGCCGCGGTCAGGATGTCCACCTCTGCGTGCCGCCCGACTTTCGCGAGTGGATCGAGGGCCTCGGGATGACTCTCACCCCAATCGGGCCGGAGCTCCGCCCGACCGGGAGGGCGACGCCGGAAGCAAGCCCACCGACGCCGGAGCAGCTGGCTCTCCTGCGGCAAGGCACGGTCAGGGGCCAGTTCGAGACAATCGCGGCGGCGGCGGAAGGCTGCGATGCGATCGTCGGGGCGACCGCCCTGCAGCTCGCCACGCCCTCGATCGCCGAGAGCAAAGGCGTTCCCTACGTCTTCGCCGCCTTCTGCCCGGCCGTCTTGCCCTCGCCGCATCACGCACCGCCGGTGCTCTCCATGCTCGGCGACGCGCCCGCTCCCGAGGCGCCTGACTACGCTGCCCTCTGGGCGGCTGAGGCGCGCCGCTGGAATGAGCTCTGGGGTGAGCTTCTGAACGCCGAGCGCGCCTCGCTGGGCCTCTCCCCCGTCGACGACGTGCTCAGCTACATGCTCACGGCAAGGCCCTGGCTCGCGGCCGATTCGGAGCTTGCTCCCTGGCCGGGCCCGAACGGCCAAGCCGTGCTGCAGCCCGGCGCCTGGATCATGCGCGACGAGCGGCCGCTCTCCCCCGAGCTCGAGGCGTTCCTTGCGGCCTGCGAGCCGCCCGTCTACCTCGGCTTCGGCAGCATCCGCGCGCCCGAGGGTCTCACCGAGACGACGATAGGCGCGGCGCGCGTCCTCGGGCGGCGCGTCGTCGTCTCGCGGGGCTGGGCCGGCCTCTCGACCGAAGCCGAGGCGCCCGACGTCCTCGCGATCGGCGAGGTCAACCAGCAGGCGCTCTTCCCGCGCCTGGCCGCGGTCGTGCATCACGGCGGCGCCGGCACGACGACCGCCGCCGCCCGGGCCGGCGCGCCGCAGGTCGTCGTCCCCCAGCACTACGACCAGCACTACTGGGCGCAGCGGGTGCACCAGCTTGGGATCGGAGCGGCACACCCGCCCGGCGCACTGAGCCCCGAGTCCCTGACCGACGCGCTGGAGTCGGCCCTGCGCCCCGACGTCGTCGCACGCGCCCGCGCCTTCTCGGCGAGCGTGAGATGCGATGGCGCGCAGGTCGCAGCGCGCCGTCTCGCCGCGGTCGCGACCAGGGACATCCCATAGGCCAAGGAGCGTGGACAGGTCCAGCACACCTCTGCGCCGCAAGAAGTGCCTGCACAGAGGCGCTCGCGCCGACGCCGCGCCGACGCAGAGCAAGGGGCCTCTCACTCGCCCCCGCCGCCGTCGAGCGCATCGAGGAAGCGCCGGATCTCGTCGCGGTCGTCGTGCATGCCGGCGAAGTCGCCGAACATCTTGTCGATCGAGTTCTGGATCGCGAGCGCCGTCTTCCACTGCTTCGAGGAGACGGCGCGCGCGTAGAGGAGCTGCTTGCGGGCAAGCGACTCGGCGAACGCTTCCTGGCGGCCCTGCTTGGCCTGCTCCATCATCAGCTCGCGCGCCCTCGCGATGTAGCGGCAGAGCGTGCGGTCGCAGGCGTCCCAGGTGCAGCTTGCGGCCACAAAGCGACTGATCGCCCCGAGCGAGAGCCCGTCGACGACGAGCGCGTAGATGTCGGCGACCCGGCGGTTGACCTCGGACCTGCTAATCGCGCCCATGGCCCTCCCTCTCTGCCTTCCTTCCGGTGAACGCCTCCCAGCGCGCCACGGCGACGTCGCAGAACGCGGGGCTCTGCTCGAGCGCGTAGCAGGTCCTCCCCAGCTCCTCGGCGGCGATCAGCGCCGTGCCACTCCCCGAGAAGGGCTCGTAGATGAGCCCGCCCGGAGCGGTGTGATAGGCGATCGGGCGCTTCACCGTCTCGACCGGCTTCTGCGTCGGGTGGATGCCGCTCGCCCCGTCCTCGATCGAACTGCCGATCTCCCAGACCGCCTTGGCGTCCGCCGGCGGCTTGACCTTCGGCATCGAGCCCTCGCGCCAGCCGTACATCATCGGCTCGTAGTCCCACATGAAGTGCGAGTACGTCAGCACTGACCGCGTCTTCTTCCAGATGAGCACCTGGTGGGGGAGCAGCCCCACCTCTCGCCAGCTCTGCCAGATGACCTCGGTGCGCATGATGCCGAACCACTGGTAGATGGCGGCATGCTCGTCGAGAGCGTGGTCCAAGGCGACCCGCAGGAAGTCGACGTAGAACGCGACCGAGTGTTCGTGGTCGATGTAGGCGTCCCAGTGCTTGTCGCGTGTCTCGGCGCCGCCGTTCGCCTCCGAAGCCGGATGGGTGCCGCCCTGGTAGTCGACGAGGTACGGCGGGTCGGTCGCCATCAGGCTCGCCCGCTTGCCCGCCATGAGGCGCCCGACGTCCGCGGCGCTCGTCGCATCGCCGCAGAGCAGGCGGTGCTCACCGAGCCTGTAGAGATCTCCTGGCCGGGTGACCGGCTCCACCGGCGGCTCGGGCACGAGGTCTGAGTCCGTGAGCCCCTCGGTCGGCTCGGCGAGGTAGGCGGCGTACTCCTCGGGGTCGAAGCCGGTGAGCGCAAGGTCGTACCCGGCGCCCTCGAGCTCGCTGAGCTCGAGCGGCAGGAGCTCAAGGTCCCAGGCGGTCTCCTGGGCGGAGCGGTTGTCGGCGATGCGGAAGGCTTTGGCCTGCTCCGGAGTCAGGCCGGCCGCGACGTGCACCGGCACGCGGGCAAGGCCGAGGCGCTTGGCGGCGAGGAGGCGCGTGTGGCCAGCGAGAATGACGCCCTCCTCATCGACCACGATCGGCTGGCGGAAGCCGAACTCCTTCAGGCTGGCGGCGACCTTGGTGATCGCCGCCTCCGGCGCCTGGCGCGGGTTACGCGCGTAGGGGACCGGCTTCTCGGCCGGCCACCACTCGATGGCGAGCTTCTCAGCGGTCTTGGTCACAGAGGTCTCCTCTCTCGTGCATCTTCATCGTTCACGTGCTGCGCTCCATCTGGGGACCAGGGACACGTAGGGACACTGGAGGGGCATCTGGTGCAAAGCTCTCTTCGCGCGCTCTTCGGAGAGACTTCTCACAGAAGCGCCCCCATGTGACCCTCAGCGCCCCTAGGCATCGCTCGCTCCAGCCTCGCTTGCATCGAGGAGCCGCACGCCGAGCCAGCCACGCACTCCGTTGCGCTTTCGAGGGGCGGCTCCGCGGCTCGTGAAGCGCGCTCCCCACTCGCGGTCGGAGAGCCGCCGCGCAGAGCCGCCGCCGTGCCAGGCCGCATGCGCCGCCTTGAGGTCGCAGTTGCGGGTCCAGGCGCCGGGCTCGAAGGCGCAGCAGTCCTCGAAGAAGCCCGCCAGCGGGTCCATGCTCTCGCGCACCGAGCGCGTCGCCTGCTCGACCGCCGGCGCCGTGCCGAGCCCGCCCTCTCGCCACTCATCGCAGCCCTGCGCCGCCCAGGCGAGCATGGCGGCGCCCGAGATCGCCGGGTCGCGCAGGCGCGCCTTCAGGCGCCCGTCGCGGTCCTTGGCTGCGACCGTGTGCTTGAACGGCACGATCCGGGCGCGCCTCCACACGGCGCCGTCGTCGTCGCTCATCGCCGGGATGAAGTTGGTGTGGAACCAGAGCTTGGCAGTGAAATCGAATTCGCGCTCACGCTCGTAGCAGCCGCGAGCACTCACGCGGTCGCCGCCGGTCAGCTGCTTGAGAAGCGCCTCGTTCATGCCCTTGTCGCGTCCGAACTCAGCGACCACGACGAGGCGTGCGCCATCGAGTGCGACCAGTTCGTCGCGCGGACCGCCGGCACGCGCGCGGGCGAGGAAGAGCTCGGCGTTCGCGGCCCGAGCGTAGTCGCCGAGGGCCGCCATGAGCGCCTCGGTGAGCGTGCTCTTGCCGGTCGCCTCGGGACCCTCGAGAAGGAAGAACACCTCCTCGCCGGCGAGCCCGGTGAGCGAGTAGCCGGCAGCGCGGCGCAAGAAGGCGGCGAAGGCCCGGTCGCCGCCGGTCGCGTGCTCGAGCAGCTGCTCGAGATCCTCCGAGCGCGCCGCCGGATCCCACTCGCAAGGGGCGAGCCTGCTGATCAGGTCGCCGGCCGCGTGCGGACGCAGCCGGCCACTGCGCAGGTCGAGGGTGCCGCTCAGGCAGGTGAGAAGCCAAGGGTCTGCGTCGAGCTCACTCGCGCGGATGCGCACGCGCTCGTCGCTCGCCGCCCGCGCGATAGAGGCGCGGATGCGCGGCACGTCGCCGCTGCGCAGCCCCCAGCGCAGAAGCTCCTTGTACTCGGCGCCCTCGACCGCGGCCGCCTCTGCGCCGATGCCGCGCAGCGCCTTGGCGGCGAGGTTCTCGATCTCGCGCACGCGGTCGCGCCGCCAGCGGCGCCCATCGTAGATCAGCCACATGCCGAGCTCATCGCAGTAGCGGATGCGCTCCCCGTAGGCGTCGATCAGGCGGTCGGCGTTGCCGTCGTCGTTCAGCGCGTGGCGCCTGCGGGGCTTCGGCTCCTCGGGCTCGTAGCGCATCGCGCTGCCGGCGATGTGGCGCACTTCCTCGCCGGAGAGCGGCGGCTGGCAGCGCCTGTTCATCTCCTCGAGGAGCACCTGGATCTCGGAGCGCGAGTGGCCGCGCCGGCGGAGCGCGCAGGCGGCCCGAAAGAGCGTCTCGTTGCGAGCGCCCTCGGTGATCAGCTCTTCGGGAGTACCGCCGGTCTCGACCGCGTGCAGGCTGGGCCGGGGCGCGGTGAAGGCGAGCCGTTCAGCGAGCGCCGCCGGCAGAGGCGCCGCCCGATCGAGGCCATGATCCTGACCCCAGGCGTACGGGACGCCGGAGATGCGCGAGGGCGGCAGCAGCACGTAGCCGCCCTCGGCCTTGACGTCGATGCCGGGCCCGAGGAGGTCGTTCTTCGAACCCACCCGTTGAGGGCCGGCAAGGTAGTGGGCATGCAGGCCGCCCGAGGGCGTCTCCACGATGCTCGTGTCTTCAAGACGCGCGCCATCCTCACGACCATCAAGCTGCGCCTGCAGACCGCGCCAGGTCTCCCCTCCCCCGCGCGCGTCCTTGACGTCGACGTCGCAGACGACCCGCCCAGAGGCGCCGCAGTTCATACCGATGTTGGCGCGCGGCCAGCGGCTCCACCAGGAACGGATCTGCGCCTCGTGCGTCGTTGCGTCCTTGAGGCCATGAGGCGTTCTCGGGTGCTTGCCCGGCGAGGAGCAGCTCGCCTTGCCGCAGCTGCAGGCACCGCCTGCGTCGGTCTCGTGCAGCGGCAAGACGAAGAGCCCGCGCGCGGCGTAGTCGAGCGCCGCGCCCAGAAGCTCATCGCCGGCGGCCGGCGCGGCAGGAGCCGCTTTGCTCACGCAGCCTCCTCGAGGCCGAGCAGGGCGCGCAGCTTGGCCGCTGGGACGAGGATGCGGTTCGAGATGCGGATCGTCGGCAGCGACCCATCGCGGGCGGCCGCATAGGCGGTGCTCCTCCCGATCCCCAGGTAGCGGGCAGCCTCCTCGACCGAGAAGGTGGTGCGGCCCTCGGGGAGCCGGTAGCCAGCCAGCACTTCATCGCGGCTCGGCCTGCAGCTGCCGCCGCAGCCCTCGCATCGCTCGGCGTTCGTCATCGCAGCACGTCCTCTCGTCTCGAAGGGATCGGTCCTTACGCTGACCATCCTTGCTCTTTCGGCACGGAACGTCTATAGTCTATCCGTGACGTTCCTGAGATTCTGACACGCGAAGATGGAGGTACATCCGTGACCGATATGCAACGCGCAACGAGCGACTCGCCGCTGCGCTTCGCCTGGCCGGTGGCCGGCGGCGGCTACAGCTGGCGGCGCGACCTGCGGCTCTGGACGGAGAAGGCGAGCGGCATCCCAGGGGACGTGCGCCGCGCGCCCGAGGGCCCCTGGCTCCTCGACCCCGGCTCGGGCGGCGCAGCGTACGAGGGCAGGTACTGGCATCCTTTGCGCGAGCGCCATGACCTCCACGTCGAGTTCGCGCAGCTGCCGCTCGGCGATGGTGAGGAGGAGCTGGCGGCGCTCGCTGCCTTCGCCTCGAGGAACGGCCTCCTCGGGATCGAGGAGCAGCGGGTGGTCACGACGCCCGGGGAGAACCCCGACAAGGGCGTTTACGCCGGCGAGCACCTCGCAAGCTGGCAGCGGGCGATCCGCGAGATGAGCCTCCTGGTCGAGCTCGCCGTCGCGACTCAAGGCCATGATTCCGGTCGCCTGCGGGGCCTCGTCGAGTGGTACGGAGGCGGGCGCGGAGTGCGCATCAGCTACGCCTTCCCCGGCGATGAGGAGCCCACTAAGCTGCCGATCCTCAGGGACGTGCCCACTCTCACCCCCGATGAGCGCAAGAAGCTCGAGCGCTGGCGCGCGGCGAGCGGCGACCAGGGCCGCTACGGCGAGCCCGCCGCCTTCTTCCTGAACCGGGAGCTGAACCGCCTGCTGCGCGAGCAGCTCAGTGTGCAGCTGCCGCTCGGGGGCAGCATCGAGCTGAGGCCCGAGTCGCTCTACGGGGCGATGCTGGTGCTGCTCGCCGAGCAGCTCTCGGGCACCTGGCGGGTCAACACCTGCAAGGCGTGCGGGCGCCTCTTCGTGCCCCGCCACCGGCGCGACCAGGCGACATGCTCGGACGCCTGCAGGAAGCGCCTGAGCCGCCAGAAGGCGGCCTCGTGAGGGGGCACGTCCGCCACCGCGGCGACGAGCGCGCCGGCTCCTGGGAGTACATCGTCGACGTCGGCCTGCACGCAGCCCAGCGCTGCGAAACGTGCAAGAAGCGCTTCTGGGTCGAGCGCCGGCCACTCAAGGAGTGCCCGAAGTGCAAGGGCGAGCTGACCGAGACCGAGGAGCGCCGCCGCGAGACCAAGGCCGGGTTCGTAACGCAGAAGGAGTGCGAAGCGGCGATGAACAAGCTGCTCGTCAAGGTCGAGGAGCAGGTCTACGTGCCGCCGACCAAGGCCTCGGTGCGCGAATACCTGACCAAGGAGTGGCTCCCCGCGGTGAAGGCGACGATCAGGCCGACCACCTACCGCTCCTACGAGCAGCACGTAATGTGCCACATCGCCCCCCACATCGGCTCAGTGAAGCTGGCGAAGCTCACCGGAAGCCAGGTGAACCACCTCTACGCGAAGCTCGCCGAGACGGGAGCCAAGGACGGCAAGAGCGGCCTCTCCCCGCTCACCATCCACCACGTGCACACCTGCCTGCACAAGGCCTGCAAAGACGCGGTCCGGTGGGGACGCCTGCCCAAGAACCCGGTCGACGCCGCCGACCCGCCGAGCACGCGAGGAGCGGCGAAGAAGGAGATGAAGACGTGGAGCGCCAAGCAGCTCGGGGCGTTCCTTGAGTCGACCAGGGACGACCGCCTGGCGCCGCTCTGGCGGGTTCTCGCCATGACCGGCATGCGGCGAGGCGAAGTCTGCGGCCTCAGGTGGGAAGACGTCGACCTTGAGAAGGGGCGGCTCAGCGTGCGCCGCGCCCTCATCCCCCATGAAGACGGGGTCATCACGTCCGAGCCGAAGACGGCGCGCGGACGCCGGCAGATCGCCCTCGACGCCGGCACCATCGAGGCATTCAAGGCGCAAGCTTCCCGCCAGGCCGACGACCGCGACAACGCCGAGGTTGCCTGGGAGGAGACCGGCTACGTGTTCACCATGGACGACGGCCGGTCCCTTCACCCGCAGAGCGTCTCACGGGCGTTCGACCGCGCGATCGCTGCAGCCAAGCTGCCGAGGATCCGTCTCCACGATCTGAGGCACACCCACGCCACCCTGGCGCTCCACGCGGGCATCAACCCGAAGGTGGTCTCAGAGCGTCTTGGTCATGCGACCGTCTCGATCACGCTCGACACCTACTCGCACGCCATCCCGGCGCTGCAGGAGGAGGCGGCGGAGAGGATCGCCGGGTTGGTGCTGGCGGAGAACCGCTGACGAGACGACGGCCGATGAACTGGCCCCGAGGCCTCGACTCCTGTAGCGTTCCCGCGACGAGGCCCTACCCCCAGCGGTGATCGGAGGAGTCCCATGTCGCGCACCTGGCTGTCGATCCGCGTGGAGCTCGTGGAGGGAGGCGGCCAGACGTTGTGGCCGCGGCCGGGGCGCATCTTCGCCGCGTCGCGCGCGCACAGCTTCGCTCAGCTCTCGACGGCTATCGACGACGCTTTCGCCCGCTGGGACCGCGCGCACTTGCACGAATTCGAGCTCGACGACGGCACGCGCCTCACGACGCCCTTCGAGGAGTTCGAGGAAGACGCGGCCAGAAGCGATGATCGCTCGGTCAGGCTCGGCCGGCTGAAGGGCGGCGAGCGGTTCCTCTACACCTTCGACTTCGGTGATGGCTGGACGCATCTCTGCACGGTGGCGGAGCGGCGCGTCGATCCCCTCGAGGAGCTCGGCATCATCCCTGCCCGCCCGCTCCCCTGCTGGGGCTGGGGAGCGATCCCGGACCAGTACGGCCGCCGCTTCGAGGACGACGACGGTGAAGCGGAGCTGCCGGCGGACCCTGGCCTTAGCGACCTCCCGCCGCTGCGCCCCTGGTGGGGGCCGCAGGGGCGCCGGGGAGCGAAGTAGCCGACTGGGGTTGACCCCTTCTGACAGACATCCAAGATAGGGCGCGCAAGTGCCCAGAA
>DAIQNY010000077.1:0-13070 GCA_036788155.1 Actinomycetota bacterium
GGCTGCGACAGCTTCATCGACAACGTCGCGTATCGCCAAGGGCTCAACGTCGACATCGGGCCGTACTTCGAGGAACTCAGTCACGAGCGTATCTATGTCGCGAACATGTGCCTCTGCTCGTGAGCGAACCTCATCCAGGCGCCCCCGCGTCTCATCCGGAATCGGGTAGTTCGTGAGCACATACTCGAGGTTTCCCAGCTCAGTGCCGAGGCCGGCGACCGGTTGTCTGAGGGAATGCACGAGGTCGAGAACGATGACGTCGCTTGTGCTCTGAGTCCGATCAGCCAGCTTCTGGGCGCGGTCGGCATCCTCTTCCCAATTCGGTTGTACGAACTCCTTGAGGATGATCTCGTTGAAGTTCCGGAACTCGGCTCGAGCATGAGTCAACAGGTCCTCGAACGCACCATTCTCAACGAGGCCCTGGCGGTTCGTCATGTCGATGAGGCTCGGGTTCGTCCGCTTGGAGATGGACACGTAGCCGTACAGCTGCTTGGGCTGTATGGCTGCGTGTCCCTGCCGGACAGCCTTTCGCGCCCGAGCGCCAAGCCAGTCGTCCTCGGGTGCGCCGTAGGGCTCGACACGAACGCCATCCCGGTAGACGAATACCCCGGGCTGGATGTGGAGCTCCTGCAACCTTCGCGCGGAGCCCGACATCGGCGCATAGTACATCGTCCCGGTGAAGGGGCCACACTCAAGTGAGCCAGGATGCGAACGAGGATCCTCCGTCTGCCGAGCACCAGCGGCAATCGACACCGTGTCGCTCGATTCTTGGGGTTGGCCGACTCTCGCGGCAGTCTCCTCGCTTCGCGTGATCTCTCGTCGCACTTCGACACCCTCGGGCGTCTGCACAAGAGAGTAGTCGTATCGATAATCCATGAGCTGCATGTCCGCCGGCGCAACCCTTCCGAGGAACGGCGTATGCTCTCCCAGGTCAGACGCCAAGACCACACCGAAGTCCTCACCGAGCGGCTCAAGCGGAAGAATGAGGATCTCCAGATCCTGCCGTAACCGGCCGACGCGACTATCGGAGCGACCCGCGCTCTTGCGGCCTGGAACCCGGCCAGACCAGTTCAGAGTCAGGTCTTCTATCTGGACGATGGTCCCGCTGTCGAACCGGGCGTCTTCGGGATCCGTGTCGAAGTCGTATCGAATGGCCACCTTGCTCATGGGCAATTCCATATTGCGGAACGCCCGCCAGTCGAACACGACGTGCAGCCAGGTGTCCCGAGGATTCTGCCTCGTGAACACGTGCAGCCGCTCGCCGAGCCTTCCCGCAGCGAGTCGCCCAATCCCCTTCTCACCAATCGGGACCCGCACATCACGGCGAGCTACGGGCGTGTCGGCTTGGGGCCGGGCATCCCTCGTCGGTACCGCATTGACCTTGTAGCTGAATCCGGGGCGCATCCAGTTCCCACGGAAATCCTCTAGATCCATTCCGGTTCCGTTGTCGCTGATGCGAATCACCTGGTCTGAGGGCCGCAGGTCAGCGACCCGGAAATCGACATAGACCTCTGTCGCCCCGGCGTCGTAGCCGTTCTTGATGAACTCCGCGATGGCAAGGTTGGGGTCGGCAATCAGCTCACGGCCAAGGAACTGCTGCAGTCGTGCAGACGGTTGAAAATGAAGAACACCCATACTTGCTGCCTACTGCGACTTTCTTAGGAAGACGACGCTCTCACGCACCAAATCTGAATCCACGTTGCGCCTGCTTGGGCGCCGCGCAACGACAATCTTCTCAACGGAGTAGCCAGCTGCCTCAGCAAGCGCGCCCATGACGATATCCGCAGCAACAACGAGGCCGTTCTCACCGTGGCCGTGCGCCGAGTTCCCGACAACGTACACCACCCAACCTCCGGTCTTGACGACGGGCCGAAGGCGGACAAAGGCTGCAAGCATGTCATCGAAGTAGCCTCGCACCAGGCGGCGGCGCTGATGCTCATAGCGACCCACCGGTACGGCCTCCAGAATCGGGTCGACAAGTCGGTCAAAATCCGACTTGTAGCCGTTCTCACTGACCTCGTACTCTGGTGGGAAGAGCACGCTCGGGTGACTTCGCACGGTGCGCAGTCTCTGCTCCCTGAACGTGGTCGCCGAGGAGATGAAGCCCAAGAAGCAGTTCTCGAGCTTGTACACCTCCGTGTAGTCGATGTTGTTCGGGTAGGGTGGCGAGAAGAGGACGAGGTCCGCCGGCGCGTCCCCTGTCGCTGTGGCCGGATGGCGCCCATCCGCGAGAAGAACGCGGGCTTCCGACCGTGACGCAGTCGTGGAGAGGTCTTCGGCGACCTGCGCCGTGCGGCGCTTGAACTCAGCTGTTGGCTGGGCTCGAACCTTTCTTGGTTCGTACCGAAGCGCACGTCCATCGCGACGGAGGCCACTCACCGGCTCAACGCAGGCCGCCAGGCACATACGGGCGAGAGTCTTGGACCCTGCCGAGGTCTCCAAGCCGTCGACCGCGGCCTTCAGTCGCAACAGCTCAGCTAGATCGCCGGCCCGGAAGTACTTCGTGTTCGCGAAGGTTGAAAGGGGCGGGGCTGGGGCCGGTGAGAAGCGGTGTCTCTCGTGAGCGCGAAGAACTCGCGTTCGGTACTCTGCGAAATCATCCACACCGCCCGTCATCGCATCGACCTTGGATGCGGCGACCATTTGAAGGAACGGATTCTGTTCTATTCCCACCCCGCGCACGGCCCGGTCGTCGTTCTGGCCAGCCCACTCGAGAGCGCTCACAAGAGACGTTCCAACGCCAGCGAATGGATCGAGGAGTGTGAGAGTCCGCCTCCGGTCCAGGCCGGTGTCTTTGAGCACCCGCTCAAAGAGATTGGCCGAGAAGCTCTCCTTGAGATGGAACCACCGGTGGACTGGGCGCGTTGAGTTGCCGTTTGGAACGACGAGCGCTCCGTAAGCGTCATCCTCTTCGATGGTGAGGCTGCCTTCGAGAGTGCCGTAGTGTCGGTCGAGTGCCGTCACTGTCAGGAGTCTCTCGGAGACGACTGGGAGGATTCGCTGCCTGCAGCCGGATTCTGGCGCCGAACCCAGTCATCCACTTCTGCGATGTCGAATCTCCATTGGCTGCCAATCTTGGTGGCGGGAAGCGCACCTGACCGCGCCATGGCATACACCTTTGCCTCACTGAGTTGGAGGTGTTCCGCCACTTGCTTTACGGTCGCCCAGGTCATGGCAGCACCCACGGTCAATTACGCTGATCTGCACCGAATCACAGCGATTACCAAGTTCTACCAGAGCCTATCGTTTCCTTGCGCTATGTGACAACGTTTCGTAGACGGTAGACCACGTTCGCCTCGAGAACTCGCTGGGTGTGACGTGAGTGGCCCCAATAGGCGCCCGACCGCTACGCCTTATGCAGCTGCGCCAGGTCGACCACGCAGTTGATCTGGCTCGTGCGATGGACGCTGATCTTCACCCGGTCCAGCTCGTTGCCGCCACCGGTGCGGACGATAGCGACGCCCCAGGCAGGCGCCAGGAGCACGCCCACGTGGTCGCCCTTGCCGACGCGCCGCACGCCATCCCAACAGTAGGTGACCACCATGCCGGCGCGGCTTTGGCGCAGCGGCACGACGATGCCTCCGTCCTTCGCCCACTCCTCGAGGTGCGGGACGTAGGCGCGGCTGCCGGTCTGCGTCGGCCCGTTGTAGCCAGCGAGCACGTCGGCCACGTACCAGACCGTGGCGCAGCACCAGGCGGCCGGCACGGTGAATCCGACATGGGCGAGGATCTTCTTCACCATCGGGCCCCAATTCGAGCCGAGGGGCTCCTCGCGCACGTTGCGGATCTGCCGGTAGCCGCGAACCATGGCGCGACGGAAGCGCCTCCGCGTGCGGCCGGGGAAGAGCGCGTCGAGCGTCTTGCGGTCGAACTTGCCGGTCACCGGCAGGCGCTCCTCCTTCTGCACGGCGCGGATCGCGCGGCGTGCCGACTTGCCCACGTAGGGGGCGAAGCCGAAGCCGGCGAACTCGCCGCCCCTTCTGAAGTCGGCCTCCTTCCAGCCGCGGGTGAGCATCCACTCCTTGAGGCGGCGCTTGCGGGTTCGGGCCTTCGGGTTCTTCTGCACGGGCATGGTCAGCCTCCTATCGAGCGATGAGGACGCCGGCGACGACGCCGGCGGCAGCCGAGAATCCGGCCACCCAGTAGGTGCGGTTGACCAGCCGCGTGATGCGGTCGTGCAGTGTGCCGACCGCCAGCTCCATCTCCTTGCGCAGCGTCTGTCCGAGGGCTGTGATAGAGGCGTCGACCTCGCGCCGGCACGCGATGCCGCGCGTCGTGTCGGCCTCCGTCGCGTTGAGGATCCGTTGCACGTCCGCCGTGAGCCGCTCGGTGGTGACGAGCAGGCCGGCGATCGCCTGGGCGTTCGCGGTCGCGAGGTCGAGGGCGTTTGTCGCCCGCTCGTCGATTGCGTCCACGTAGCTCTTGCCCTCAGCGCCCGGCGCCACCGCGCCTCCTCTCGGCACGTCTCCTTCGGTCTTGGCGCGTCTTGGCCGGGTGGCACTCGGCCAGGCACCTCCACATGAGGTTGTCGACTGCGTCACTGCCGCCGTCCGCGAGCGGGACGACGTGGTCACACTCGGCGGTATTCAACGTCACCCGGCGCCCGCAGGCCTCGCAGCGCCCGCCGGCACGCTGCCAGGCGAGCAGGCGGTTGCGCCGGTACTCGGAGCTCGCGTAGCTGCGCCGGTACGGCTGGCGGGCAAGGCGCTCAGCCTCCGTCGGTACGGGCGCCGGGTGCAGTTCACAGCGGCTGGTGCCGTTCACGCCGCGGCGTCCACACTGCGTGCAGGTCTTCGGCATCACGCCCGGCACGCCGCCTCCTTCCCAACGGCGCGGTCTCGCATCCGCTTCGCCGCCTGCTTCGCTCGGTTGTAGTCGCGGTGCGCGGCGTGCTCGTCAACCGCCTCCTTGTGTCGCTCGGTGAGTAGGCGCTTGTGGCAGACCGCGCAGAGTCCGGTCGCGTGCACCCGGACCGGCCGGCGGGCGCAGAACGGGCAGAGCTCGGCCTCCGCGTCGATGCGCATGCGTTCGGCGATGAGCTCAGGGTCCACGCGGCCGCTCACGAGGTCGTCGCGGATCTCGCCGGCGAGAGACACGCCTCGCGGCTGGCCGAGCACGAGGCCGCAGCGGACGCCGGGGCGTCGGAGGCTGATGCGGTGGCGGTGGGCAGTCATGCGGACGGCACGCGGGGTGCAGCCCAGGAGCTGGGCGAGCCTCTCCGCGCCGAGTTGGGCGTTCGCCCGCAGCATCGCCAGGTCCCTCGTCGTCCAGCGTCTTGTTTCGCGGCCATGTTTCACGTGCTCAGCATCTCGCGGGACGGCGACGGTTCTGAGCCCGGCACGGCGGCCTCTTCGACCTCGTCGAGCTGCACGACGGGTCCGCCTGCGGCATCGAGGCGCGCGCGCAGCTCGGCGACCTCGACTTCGAGGATCGCCTTGTCGACGGTGAGCTGGGCGAGCTGCTGCCCGAGGCTCGCGATAATGGCACTGGCGTCGGCCATGCACACTTCCTCCTAGATCGCTGATGAACCGCCCGAGCGGGCGAAGTAGCTGTAGGTGCTGCCGTCGAGACGCGCGTAGAGGCGGCCGTTGCCGGAGTCGAAGTAGAGCTTGTAGCGGCGGCTCGCGTAGTTGGCGTCCTGGATCCAGATGCCGTCTTCGGATACGCCGCTCTGCCAGTTCGTCCCGGGCCGGATGCCGCCGCCGAAGACGTACAGCGGGCCATCGAAGCGGTTGTTGCGGCTCTGCGTGCCCACGGTGAGCATGCAGTCGTTCGCCTGGATCTTCACGCAGGGATAGGTCGAGTAGCCGACCAGCTGGATCTGGCAGCCCGTGGTGATACCGCTGCTCCTGCGCTCTGGCCCCACGATGTTCAGGGCCGACGATGAGGCGTCGCCGTAGACGGACTGCCAGGCTGAGGTGTAGGCGTCGTACCAAGTGATGCGGTCGTTTGCGCCGCCGGTGATCTCCACCCGCGTGCCGCTCGCCGCCGTTCGGATGGTCGTGCCCGTGATCGTCGTGCCGGTGATGGTGCCGCCGGTGACGGTAAGTGCGTTGAGCGTCAGCGTGTTGATCTTGGCGGCTGTCACCACTGCCGCCTGCACGTCGGCGACGTTGAGCTTGGCAGCGGTGATCGCGCCGGCGGCGATGCGGTCGGCTGAGAGATACCCGGTGCTGATCGCGCCCGCATCGAGCGCCAGGGCGTTCACCTTCGCAGCGGTCACGACCGCCGCCTGCACGTCGGCGACGTTGATCTTCGCGGCCGTCACCGCGTTAGCCGCCAGCTTGGGCGTCTCGATCGCGAGGTCCGAGATCTTCACGGCCGTGATCGAGCCGTTCGGGATCTCGGCGAGGACGGTCGGCAGGGTGAAGGGCCCGACCTGGACGTCGGCAGACTCCTCGCCGCGGGAGTTGACTGCGCGCACCTTGTAGTACCAGGGGCCCGAGCCGGGCTCGTTCGGCACGGTCACCACCGGGGCGTCGGTGACGAGCACGGGTTCGCCCGGGGTGAAGCCCGACGTCATACCCTCGAAGACTTTCCACGTGCGCCAGAGGGCCTCGGGCGGCAGGTCCCAGACCAGGTGCGTCCCGGTCAGGCCGGCGGAGCCGGAGAGGCCGGTCACCGCGGCCGGGTCGCCGGCCGGGTCGGCGTCCGAGAAGTAGGTCTCAAACGCGGGCAGCCGCGACGGGTCGATGGGCGGCGGGTCGCCGTGCGTGCCGATGATCCACAGGTCGGCGCCGTCCGAAGCGATCCACACCACCTCGCCTGCCGCCGGCGCGCAGCTGTTCAGGTGCTGGACGCCCTCGACCGGCACATCGGAGCCGCCGATGAGGACGCTGCAGGTCGAGCCGTCCACGGCGGTGACGACGCCCTGGCGCATGCGCAGGCCTGGGCTACGCTTCAGGGTCTCGGCGAGCTCACGCATCAGGCGACCTCCGTCTCGCGTGCCGTCGCGGTCATGGGCCCACCGGAGTCGAGCGGGATCGACACGACGTCGAACATGTAGCGGCGGACTGAGCCGTCCTCGCCTTCGAACTCGACCACGTCGAAGGCCTCGTGCGCCGGGTTGGGCACGAGCGTGAACGAGACCTGCTCGATGGGCCGCTTGACGCGCGCCAGCAAGGTCTCTGCGGCCGAGTCGACCTCGTCTTGAGTGGTGAGGAGCGGGGAGCTGTAGAAGAGGGGGACGAGGCCCATGGGGCCGTAGCAGTAGGTGGGCGAGTTCGGGTCCTCATCCCAGGCCTCGCCGCGCTTGGGCGTGCCGACGCCGGAGCCCTCGGCCGCGACGATGACGCCGTTGTAGAGCTGCGTGAGCTTCGCTGTGCGCACCTGCCCGAGCACGATCGCGCTCTCGCCGGCGGAGTACGAAGCGCAGACCGGGTGCGACTCCGGGTCGGGGGTCTCGCGCACCTGCGCGTCGCCGGCACCGTCGAAGTAGAGGTCGAGGCCGGCCGACGCCGCCAGAGCGCGGGCATCCTTCCAGGGGTCCGAGTCGGCGCCGTCGAGGTAGGAGAGCTTCGCTCCCGTCGTCTTGTCGACGGTTGCGAGGGTCGTGCCGATGGGGCAGTCAGGCCAGGCTGTGGTAAGCAGGTCGGCGAGGGCCTCGCCGACGTTCGCGCCGGCCGCCACTGAGTAGGGGTCGGTCCACCGCGAGCGGCTGATCCGCTGCGAGCGGTCGGCGGCGCTCACGGTGATCGTGCCGTCCGCGGCCTCCTCGAGGTCAGCGTCGAAGATGAAGACGCCCAGCGGCACGAGCTCGTCACCGCCGGCGTGCCGGAGCCCGCGGCTGACGACGATCTCGGCGCCGGTGGCGGCCAGCCAGTCGAAGGCAGAGGGATCCGGGGCGACGGTGAGCGAAAGCGAGCGCAGTGCGCCGTCGCGGGTGCCGTCGCAGTCGACGCTGCCCGAGGTGATGGGCAGCTCGCCGAGCTCGCTGTCGTCGAGAATCACGGTGGCCTTCACGAGCGCGACCTGGGAGCTGGCCACGACAGCCTCACGGAAGGCGGCGGTGATCGGATACATCAGGGCATCTCCACTTCGAGGAAGCCGAACTCGACGCGCCGGCTCGGAGCGCCGGCCGCGCCGCGCTCACTCCACGAACGGCTGAGGATGCGGATGTATCGCCCCCAGCCGAAGGGCGACTCGAGGTAGAGAGCACCCTGGTACTCGCGTAGCGCCTGCACGGCCTCCCACTCCTCATCCGTAGCGGTGACCACCGCCAGCGAGCCGTCGGCGCCGCCGAGGCTCATGCTGACGACGATCGGGTGCCGGCGCCCCACTGGGCGGAAGGTGATCGCGTCCTCGACCTGCGTCCACTCGGGGTCGGCGATGACGTTCGCCCCCAGGAGGTTCTGGGACGGATCGAGCGGGACCTTGAGGTTCCAGCCGGCGGCGGGGAGCACGCCGCTGACTGCGGCAGTGGTCCAGGAGCTCACGAGCTGCTGACCGGAGAAGGTCGCCTCGACGCTGGCGCGGTAGGTGAGCGCCCGGCCGCGCTCGGCCTCGTAGTCCGGGACGGTGAGAGGGGAGCCGAAGGCCCCGGCGGCGCGCAGGCCGCCGCGGACGCGCCTCCAGCTCGCGCCGCCGTCGGCGCTGCGCTCGATGCTGACTAGCGGGGAGCTGGCGCCGGCGGTCGCAATCGGCGTCACGGTGACCGTGACGCGCTGCTCGACGTCGTCACGCGCGGCGCTCACGGTCGGCGGGTTCGGAGGCGGCACGTTCACGGTGAAGTCGAGCGAGGCCCACGCGCCGAAGGCGGCGGCGGCGAAGCAGCGCCGGCCGCGCGCGTAGGCGCGGTAGACGCCGTTCACGAAGGGGTCGTCCGGGACGTCTGAGGCCGCCTCGGAGGAGGGGGTCACTCCGTCTGCGTAGTCGAGCGGCGCCGTGAGGCCGTGGGTCTCCCACGTGCAGGGCGAGGTCGCGGGGTCGAAGCCGCCGACCCCGTACTGGGCGGCGCTGAAGACGCGCAGCTCGTACTCGATCTCGGAGCGGGCCGCGGCGCCGCTTCCGTCCTGCCAGGACTCGACCAGGGCGGTCAGGGTCGCCGTGAGCTCTGGGTAGGACGTGGTCGTCACCGGCGAGGCCGGGCTGATCGCGAGGGAGGCGCTCGGGCACGCGGAGTAGTAGACGTCGGCGAAGACCTCGTAGATCGTCGCCCGATTTGCGTCAGCCGCCTTGTGGCCGTCGTTCACGCGCACGGCGAGCACGCTGAGCAGTCCGGCCCACGGTCCCGTCGGGCCGGTGGGCGCGCCGGCGCCGGCTGGCGTGGAGTAGGTGTAGGGGCTCGTGCCCGAGCCGGCGCGGACCACGGGTCCGTTGACCGTCGGGGCGATCTTGTTCTTGGGCTTGCCGCTGCCTGGCACGGACATCGCGAGGGTGACGAGCTTCGGGGCGCGCGAGGTCGGCTGCTTGAGGCGCGCGCCGGGCACGATGGTCGCGATGTCGGACCCGGCAGGGATGGAGGGCGCTGCGAGCACGAAGCGGGCGAGCGGCGCCTTGTCGGCCTTGCGGCGGACGTAGGTGGCGTCGCTTCCGTCGCTGACGGCGGTGGCGGCGACGCCGCCGGCGCCGGTGACTGCGATGCGCTTGTAGTTCGGCGACTGCTTGGTCGGCCTGATGGTCACCTTGGGCACGTGCTTGTCACCTCCTGCCAATCTCGGCGGCCAGGCGCCGGAAGGCCCGGTTCACGGTGGCCTCGATCTCCGCCTGAGTCGGCCCGGTCGGCGCCGCGCCGGAGAACGCGATCTGCACGGCGCCCGGGGCGATGGTGACCGAACGTGAGCCGCTGCCGACGCGGCCGCCGGCACCCGAGAACACCGTGTCCGCGGCCATGCGGTCGGCGGCGCTGGCGGCCAGGCCGCGGCTTGCGTCGATGCCGGCGGCCATGCCTTCACCGATGCTCTTGCCGACGGCGGCGAAGACGCGCGAGGGTGAGTTGATGCCGAGCGCCTTCTTGGCCGCGCTCGAGAGGCCGCTGATCAGGCTGCGCAGCTTCTCGGTGACCCAGTGCCAAGCGTCGACGATGCCGTCGCGCAGGCCGAGCACGACGTCCTTGCCGACGTCGTAGAGGAGGCGGCCGAGGTTGCCGATCGCGTTCTTGATCTTGCCGCCCACGCCTGCGACCCAGCTGATGAGGGCTCGCAGCCTGTCGATCGCCGCCTGACGCGCGCTCCCGAACACGTCCCGGACATACGCGATGATGCGGCCGAGCGTCTTCAGGCCGCTCAGGATCCGCGAGCCGACGCCGCCCAGGAAGCCCACCACGGCATTCCAGACCGAGCGCGTCACGTCGCGCACGGCATTCCAGACGCCGCGCACGAACGCGATCACCTTCTGGACGGTGCGGACGGCCATGACCACCGACTTGATCGCGGTCGAAACGACGGTCGAGATCACCTTCCAGGCGATGCGCACGACGGTGACGATGAGGTCGAACACCGTCGAGATGATCGTCCACCAGGCCTTGACGGAAGCCGTGATGAAGGGCCCAGCCCAGCCCCAGAACCAGGAGACCGCGGCGTACACCGCATCCCAGGTCGCGGTCACGATGTCGACGATCAGCTTGAACGTGGTCGAGATGACCGTCCACCACGCCTTGAGGCTGCCGGTGATGAAGCCCTCCGACCAGCCCCAGAACCACTCGACGCCGGCCTTGACCTTGTCCCAGAGCCAGCCCACGACGACGCGGATCTTCGCGGCCGTGACCTTGATCTTGAGCCACCAGAGAGCCACGGCTGCCGTGATGTACGGTCCCGCCCAGTTCCAGAAGCGTAGGACGGCCGACTTGACCGCGTCCCAGACCTTGCGGCTGACCTCGACCACCTTGTCCCAGTGCTTGATGATGTAGCGCACGATCCAGCCGACGGGGCCGGCGGCCAGGAGGAAGGCGTCGAGCAGCCCGCGCCAGTGGTCGCTGATCCAGCCGATCACGGTGCGGACCCCGTCCGCCAGCCAGCGGAAGGCGGCCACGACGGCGCCGATCACGGCGTGCACCGCGTTTCGGAACCACTCGCACTTCATGTAGAGGAGCACCACCGCGGCGATGACGGCGGCGATCACGGCGACGATGCCGAAGCTGAGGAGCCCGCTCGCGTTCATCGCCATGCCGAACGCCTTGATGCCGCTGGCGCCCTTGGCCGCGGCGCCGCTGAAGGTCGCGCCGAAGACGCCGGCCGTCGTCAGCAGGCTGCCGAGTCCGATGCTGAGCTTGCCGAGCACGATCAGCACAGGGCCGACCGCGGCGGCCGCCAGGGCGAACTTGCCGATCGTCTTCTGCGTCGCCGGGTCGAGGCGGCCGAACCAGTCGACCGCCTTCCCGACGTGGCCCACGAGCTCGCGCAGGGCGGGGATGAGGAACTGGCCGAGCGAGATCCCGACGTCGGTGATCCGGTGCCACATCAGCTTCACCTGGTTGGTGAACGACTCGAGCTGCTTGTGGGCGACGCGCTCGGTGAAGCCGGAGGCCTTCTCGAGCTCCGCCTGGTAGGTCTGGATCTGATCCGACTTGCCCATCAGCATGAGCAGCGGGGCGAGGCCCTTGTCGGTGAAGCCCATGGCGGCGAGCTGGGCACGCTTCTGCTTGTCGGAGAGTCCGATGAACTTGCCCTCCATGTCGGCGATGATGTCGCCGACACTGCGCATGTTGCCCTCGGCGTCGTAGACCGAGACGCCGAGCTCCTTCCACGCCTCCGGCTGCGCCGCGGCCGCCTTCTGCAGGTCGCGCAGCACCATGTAGAGGCCCTGGCCGGCGGCCTTGCCCTTGAGGCCCTGGTCGGCGAACACGGCGAGCACCGCGGTGCCCTCCTCGACGCTCTTGTTCACCATGCGCAGGCCGGCGGCGGCCTTGTTGGTGAGCGCCTCGGCGAACTGCTGCACGCTGGCGTTGGCGAGCGTGTTGGCGCGCACGAGCACGTCCGAGACGCGCGTCTGGTTCTCGAGGTACTTGGCGGCGTTCTTGCTCTTCAGGCCGAGGGCGGCCTGCGAGTCGGCGAGGTACTCGGTCGCCTCGGCAAGGTCGAACTGGCCGGCCTCGGCGAACTTGGCGACGCCCGGCAGGGCGGCCATCGACTGCTTGGCGTCGAGGCCGGCGGAGGCGAGGAAGTAGTAGGCCTCGGCCGCCTGCGTGGCCGAGAACGTCGTGTGCTTCGCCACCGATCGCGCGGTCAGCTCCATCTGCTTGCGGATGCCGGGCCCGACATCGCTCATGATCGCGAGGCTCTTGGTCATCGCCTCGTCGAAGTCCTTGGCGGCCTTCACCGAGAGAGCGGCCAGGGCGATGACGGGCGCGGTCACCCATTTCGTGAGGCCGCGTCCGTAGCCGACCATGGCCTCGCCGCCGCGGCGCATCGCCTGGCCGGTGCGGATCATCGAGCCGGCGAGCGAGCCCTGGGCGGCGCTCGCCTTGGTCGCGAACGCGGCGAGCTCGGCCTGCGCGCGCTTCAGCGCGCGGTCCTGGAAGCGGGTGACGATGTTGACGACGACCGACACTGCCCTCAGGCTCCGTCGATCGCGGTCTGCAGGGCTCGCTCGGCGCCTTCGACGGTGCCGGCGATGCGCGCGTTCACGGCGTCCGCACGGCGGTCCCACGCGCCCCACAGCACGCGGCCGGGAGCGCCGTAGCGTGCGTTCAGGGTGGCGACCAGCGCCGCGCCCTGGGGGCACCTCGGCTGCGCCGCGAACTCGAGGATGGCGCCGCCGCGCGTGGCGTTCACGAGGCGCACGCCGGCGGCGCGCACCTGGACCCGGTAGCCGCGTGCGGTGTCGCGGTCGCGGTGGCTGCGGGCGCGCGCCTTGACGGTGGCCGAGGCCTCGGCGGTCACCTCGCGGCCGGCCTCACGGATGTCGTTGTCGACCGCCGCCAGGGTCTTGGGGGCGAAGGTGCGCAGGCCCTCGCGGGTCCGCGCCAGGCGGTGGTAGTCGATCTCGATCGCTGCGCCGAACTGCTCGGTCACGCTCCGTCACCCTCCCAGCTTGCCCTTGAGGCGGTCCATGAGGGAGGCCCGACGCCCCTTTGCGGCCTCGGCCCGAAGCCGTCGCAGCTCGGCGTAGTCGTCCTTGGCGAGCTCGCCGTG
>DAIQNY010000078.1:0-13040 GCA_036788155.1 Actinomycetota bacterium
GTGCTGGCGCTCACGCGCGAGGAGATCGCCCTCGTCGACCGCGTCTCGCGCCTCGACTGGTCGCAGGTCGAGCCGGCGATCTTCGGCACGCTCTTCGAGCGCGGCCTCGACCCCGCCAAGCGCACCCAGCTCGGTGCCCACTACACCGACCGCGCCTCGATCATGCGGCTGATCGAGCCGGTGCTGCTCACGCCGCTGCGCCGCGACCTCGAGGCGACGAAGGCGAGGATCGAGGCGCTCCTTGCGGAGGGCAAGACCATCACGGCGCGCACGCCTGCAAGCAAGAACCCCATCGCGGTCTTCAACGCCTTCCTCGAGCGGCTTCATGCGGTGCGCGTGCTCGACCCCGCCTGCGGCTCGGGCAACTTCCTCTACCTCGCCCTGCTCGCCCTCAAAGACCTCGAGCTCGAGGCCAACGTCTGGGCGTCGGGCGCGCTGGGCGTCCCCATCCAGTTCCCGCGCGTGGGTCCGGAGTCGGTGCTCGGCATCGAGCTGAGCCCCTACGCGGCCGAGCTGGCGCGAGTGGTCATCTGGATCGGCGAGATCCAGTGGATGCTCTCGCACGGCTTCGCGTATGCGCGCGACCCGATCCTCAAGCCGCTGGACACCATCGAACAGCGGGACGCGCTGCTCGACCTGAGCGACCCCGAGAGTCCAGCCGAGGCACAGTGGCCGAGCGCGACCTGCATCGTCGGCAACCCGCCGTTCCTCGGCGGCAAGCTGCTGCGCGCCAATCTCGGCGACGAGTACGTCGACCTGCTCTTCCGCGTCTACGAAGGTCGGGTACCGCGTGAGGCAGATTTCGTCTGCTACTGGCACGAGAAGGCCAGGGCGATGGTGGAGACGGGGCAGGCGCAGCGCGTCGGCCTGTTGGCCACTCAGGGCATCCGCGGTGGCGCCAACCGCCGCATCCTGGAGCGCATCAAGCGAAGCGGCGACATCTTCCTGGCCTGGGACGATGAGCCGTGGGTGCTGGACGGCGCGGCGGTGCACATCTCGTTCGTCGGCTTCGACGACGGCAGCGAGCAGGAGCGCTACCTGGACGGCGAGCGCGTCGCCTCCATCAACGCCAACCTGACCACGGGCATCGACCTGACCACCGCGCAGCGGCTGCGCGAGAACCGCGGCATCGCCTTCATGGGAGACACGAAGGGCGGGGCGTTCGACATCTCCGCCGAGGTGGCCGAGCGGCTGCTCGCGATGCCGAACCCCGACGGGCGCAGCAACTCAGACGTGGTGCGTCCGTGGGTCAACGGCCTCGACGTCACGCGGCGCCCGCGCGGCATGTGGATCATCGACTTCGGCACCGAGATGCCGCTGGAGCAGGCCGCGCTCTACGAGGGGCCGTTCGAGTACGTGCGCGAGCATGTGAAGCCGCAGCGCGACACGTCGCGCAGTACTCGACCGGAGTGGTGGCTCCACGAGCGACCTCGCGTCGACATGCGAACGGCGCTCTCCGGCCTGCCACGCTTCATCGGCACCCCGAATGTCACCAAGCACCGATTGTTCGTCTGGATGTCCGAGCCGACTCTGCCCGATCACCAGCTCATCGTCTTCGCGCGCGACGATGACTACTTCTTCGGCGTGCTGCACTCGCGCCCGCACGAGCTGTGGGCGCTCAGGCTCGGCACCCAGCTCGAGACTCGGCCGCGCTACACCCCCACCTCGACCTTCGAGACGTTCCCCTTCCCGGCCGACCCATCACCGGACGCGGTGGCCGCGGTCGCGGCGGCGGCGAGGCAGCTTGACGAGCTCCGCGCGGGCTGGCTGAACCCGCCCGGGCTCTCGCCCGGCGAGCTCGCCAAGCGCACGCTGACGAGCCTCTACAACTCGCCGCCCACCTGGCTGACGAACGCGCATCAGCGGCTCGACCGCGCAGTGCACGCCGCCTACGGCTGGCCGCATCCGCTCGCCGATGACGAGGTCCTCCGGCGGCTGCTCGAGATGAACCTTGCGGCCGCTCGCGAGGAGAAGGGCGAGCTCGCGGGCACCGGAGCCTCCTAGCGTCTCTGGGCCAGGAGTCCACTTGCCCTTGTCTTCTGTGCCGCCCTCAGCTCAGCGGTCTCGCCAATCGAAGTGGATGTACCAGCGCCCGTCCTTGCCGACCCAGTGCTGGGTGGTGTTGTCGCTGATCGTCATGCCGAGGTACTGGACGCGAAGCGAGCGGTCGACGAGCGCGACGTGCCGGTACGTCTTGTCCATGTACGGCGGTGTCCACTTGGCCAGCAGCTTCACGCGCCCGATCTTCGCCTCATCCACCGAGAACTGGTCCACGAACTGTCGCTGGAGACGCGCGAACCTGGCATACGGGTAGTGCCTTCGCACGTCGGGGTGGACCATCCTGTAGGCCTCACGGAAGCGCTTGAAGAGGATTGCATCGTGGTAGCGCATGTAGGTCTCGTCGGGCGTGAGGTTGAGGGCGAGCTTCACTGAGTTCTCACCGGGGGCCACGTCGACGGTCTCTCGCAGCGTGGCGTGACCCGGCCACGTCACTTCGACTTCCCGCTTGCCGACCGGCACCGACGTTGCCGTGAACGCGGAGCCGTCGATGTCTTTCACCCGCACGCCGGCGATGGTCACTTTGACCTTCGCCTTGCCCACGGGCTCTGGGGCCTCGGCGTTCTCGCGCAGGACTCCGCGGACCGTGCCGTCGCGCAGAGTGACGTTGAGCGCGTTCTCGCCGCGCTCCACAGTCAGCTTGCCGGTCGACCGGCCGAAGCCCTCGGCTTCAACGAGGTAGGGCCTGTCGCCGGTGTCGACGGCATCGAAGGCGAAGCGTCCGCTGGCGTCCGTGGTCGTCTTCTGGTCACCGACGGTGACCGTGGCGCCAGGGATCGGCGTCTTCGCCGTCTCGCTCGAGACCTGTCCGGCGACAGATCCGCTGCAGCCGGCGGCAAGAAGTGCGGCGACGGCGAGCAGTGCGACTGCGAGGCTTCGCATAGGTGTCCCTCCTTGACGTGTCGTGGCAGCCCCCCACGGGTTCCTCCTGACGAGCCTAGCATCGGCAGCGGACGCACGATGCGCTAAGATTATTCAGCCCCCTGGGCACTTCCTCGCTACCCTGCTGTGCGCCATGCACGCCCCGACGCAGCGCAGGTCCGAGGAGTCAAAACGTCGCCGCCCCCCTTCGGCGACGGCCCGTCTTCGCAGGCTCATGCCTGACTGCCTCCTTCCGGCTCCTCGCTGCGCTGCGTCGGGGCGTGCGACCCCGAGCCCGGGCGGGGCGACGGCCTCGGCTGCCGGTGCGGCCGGCACGGACGCGGCGCCGTCGCTCCGCCCCGGGCGGTGCCCATCGGAAGGAGCGCCCCGTGAGCCTCACCCAGCTGATCACACTCGTCGCGACCGTCCTCACCGGCGGCTGGCTCTCCGCCTTCGTCACCCAGCTGATCAAGCGAGAGCACTGGCCGAGCAAGGTCAAGCTCGCGCTCTCGCTCGCCATCGCCGCGATTGTCGGCCTCGCCTCAGCCTGGCTGTCCGGAGACGTGACTCACCTCGTCTCCATGTGGGGAAGCCTCACCGCCGACTCCGTGCTTTCGTTCTGCGCGCTCGTCTACGCCGCCGCCGCGACCTGGTATCGCTTCTACTTCCGCGACGCCGAGTGGGCGAAGGACCTGGCCAGGTGGCCCACCGGAGGCTGACCGACGCCTTCCGTCAACCTCTCGCGGTAGCATGACGGCGCACGAACATACGTTCGCGTCTGCTCAGGCTCACCGGGTGGGCTGCTGTGGGAGAAGTGTCGAAGCCGCCGTGGCCGGGGCGTCGTACCGGCCCAGGAGGAGTTCGTGAGTCAAGACCGCCTGACCCCCAGGAAGGCTGCTGCGTACATCGAGCGCGAGTGGCACCTCCGAGTCCATCCGAGCACGGTCCGGCGTTGGGCGGACAGGCAGGCGCTGCCGGCCGAGCGGTCCCCTGGCGGCCGGGTGCTGATCGACCCGGCGGACCTGCACGCGGTGTTCGACGCACCGTCCGAAGCAAGTGGTAATGACTGAAACAAGCGAAACAGATAGACTCGGTGCGTCGATGCGACCCTGGGAGGGGCGTGGGCGAGCACTATCTCCAGATGGGCGAGGCCCAGAAGTACCTCAGCGAACGCTATGGCATCGGCTGGTCGCGCCCGCACATCGTCAAGCTGATCAGTCTCGGTCAGCTGCGAGGAGTCCAGCCCGGCGGCACCGGCGGCTGGTGGTACATCTCCCGAGAGTCGATTGACGAACTCCTGGGCTCCTCGAGTCCCCAGCACTGATTCTGTTCATCCGTCCCGTTGACAGGGTAGAATCAGCGGCATAAACTGAAACGACCGAACGTAAGTCAAACGTGAAGGGAGGCCACCGGAGACAAGAGGAACGGGTGAACAAAGACCAAGGGGATTCACATGAGAACGAGAGAAGGGGCCCCCGCCGGCAAGCTGAAGGCCCCAACCGTCCAGTACAGGACTACCTACCAAGCTAACACACACCGCGCATCCGCGCACCGCTTCACGCTCGGCGACCTCGTCGGCTGGGCCGTCGTCACGCTCGCCGTGGGGGCCTTCCTCCTCGGCCTCTGCAGCCTTCTCTGGGTGGTCTGGCCATGAGCGACTGGCTGCCCGGCTACGACGCCTGGAAGACGGCGGCACCCGAAGAGGTCTGGTACGCCTGCCCCGAGTGCGGCTGCTCGCAGGAGGACGCCGACTTCGAGAGCGACGCCGATCTGTGGGTGTGCCCCTGCGGGCACGAGTACACCGAAGAGGACGCGATCCGGGCCTACGAGGATGCCCGTGAAGACGCCGTCCTGGGCAGGGCGGACCTCTGATGCCCGTCGCCGTGCACAGGCGCCCTGCGCGTGAGCGTCACGAGCTCACCTTCGACCCGGCCCTGCACGCCTACCGGCTCGACGGGCGGAGCGTGCCGGCCGTGACCAGCGTCACCCGCGTGCTCGACAAGCCCGGGCTCGACGACTGGCGCGCCCGCGTCGGCTTCTTCGAGGCCGAGCGCATCGCCCGCGAGGCCGCCGCGTTCGGCACCGCCCTGCACGCGGCGGCCGCGGCGGTCGCCCGCGGCAACAAGCTGCTCCCGCTGGCGCTCTCCGACCGATGGCAGCCGACCGTCGACCTGCTCGCCGCCTGGCTCGACCGCAACCTCGTCGAGGCGCTCTTCGTCGAGGAGGCGATGGCCAGCCCGGCGATGAAGGTCGCCGGCAAGCCGGACCTCGTCGCCCGTATCTGCGGCCACAAGCTGCCGACCGTCATCGACTACAAGACCGGCAGAGGCGTCTACGAGGGCGACCGCCTCCAACAGGCCGCCTACCGCGCGATCGTGCGCGAGTGGGAGGGCCTCACCTGCGACCGCCTCATCCTGCACCTGCCGGCCCCGGAGTACGGCGAAGAGCCGCAGCTCCGCACGATCCCGCTGAGAGCCCACAGCGCCGACGAGCTCGCGTTCCGGGCCTGCCTTTCGCTGTGGCACTGGAGTGAAGGAGTACGCCTCTGATGGCCACCAAGCCCGCTGAAGTGGTGCCCTTCGTGGCGCCCGAACAGACCACCGACCTCAAGCCGATCCGCGCGGCGGCGACCGACGTCGTCGCCACGGCCTCGGCGCTCACCAGGCCGCGCACCGAGGCCGACCTCGAGGCCGCCGCGGCCGCGCTGGTCTCGATCAAGACGCTCGTCGTCGACCCGGCCGAGGCCGTGCGCAAGGACTTGAACAAGCCGCTCGCCGAGGCCAAGAAGCGCCAGGACGAGCTGATCCGGGGCACGCTCACCGTCGGCGACACCTACCTGCCCGACCTCGAGAAGGAGCTCCGCGCCGGCATCGTCGCCTACCGCTCCCGCGAGTACGAGCGCGAGCAGCGCAAGACGGCGCGCGCGCTCGAGCGCATGGAGGAGAAGGCGGCCGCCGCCGATGGGCCGACCGTGGTCCCCTTCGTGCCCGGCGGCGAGACGCCGAAGCGCACCGTGAAGACGGCTGACGGCATGGTCATCGTCGGCGCCAAGCTGAAGTTCACGGTGACCGACGAGTCGCTTCTCCCCGAGCACTGCTTCATCCGCGTGCCCAACGTGAAGCTCATCCAGGGCCTCCTCGAGGCCGGTCAGGACGTGCCCGGCGTCACGGCCGTCTACGAGCTCAACACCACAGTGAGGAGCGCGTGATGGCCGGCGGCAACGGACAGCAGACCAAGCCGGGCACGGCCGTCGCGATCACGCGGCCGCCCAGCCTGCTCGAGAAGTTCTCGAAGCCGCTCGGGCTCAGCCCCGACTACTTCAAGCAGGTGGTCAAGGCGACCGTGCTCAAGACCAAGGACCGGCCGGCGACCGACGAGGAGCTGGCCATGTTCCTGGCGATCGCCGACCGCTATGGGCTCGACGTCTGGACGAAGCAGATCCACGGCTTCGTCGACAAGGGCGCCATCGTGCCCATCGTCGGCGTCGATGGCTGGAACTACCTCGAGACGATGCACCCCGACTTCGCCGGCGAGGAGATCGTCATGCCGCCGCGCGAGGAGTGGGAGCAGATCGACGCAGCCGCGAGGATCTGCCCGCCGTGGATGGAGTGCCGCATCTTCCACAAGAGCCACCCGGAACGGCCGACCGTGCACCGCGAGTATCTCGACGAATGCTACGTGCCGCCGCGCAAGACCAGCAACGGCGCCTTCAACGGCCCATGGCAGACCCACACCAAGCGGATGATGCAGCACAAGACCCGCGTGCAGACGATCCGCAAGGCGTTCGGCTACGGGGGCATCTACGACGCCGACGAGGCGCAGCGGATCATGGACGGCGAGGTCATCGACGGCTCGGCCACCGAGGTGCAGACGCTCGGGGAGGAGGGCTGGACGAACCTGCTTCGCTCCGCCGCCGACTTCGGCTTCACCGAAGACGACGTGCTCGCCAACGCCGCCGCCCTGCTCTACGAGGGTCCGGGGCCGGAGATGCCGCGCGAGGTCGCGGTGCAGCTCTTCCGCGCCATGAAGCAGGCGGCCGAGGAGAATGCGGCCGCTGCAGAGGAAGCCGCCCGGCGCGCAGGGGAGGCCGCTGACGAGGAAGACGGTCCGCTCGGCGACCCTGAAGAACCGCAGCTGCCGCGGAAGACGCTCCACGACGCCCAGCGCGAGCGCGTTGCGCCACGCACCCCGTCCCAGATGGCTGCCGACCTCGCCGCCCAGGCGACGGCGAAGGAAGAGGCGAAGCCGATCGCTCGGCGGGACGTGAACCGCGTCTACACGCAGGCGACCATCCACGAGGTGGAAGAGCCGGAACTGCTCGAGTGGCTCCAGGCGGAGCTGGGTGTCGCAAGCGTCGAGGAGATCCCGCAGCGGCGCCTGGGTGAGGTGCTCGCGTACCTCGAGTCCCGCAGGGCCGAGCAGGGGGCGGCCTGATGGGCGCCCCGCTGCCGACCACGGCCGAGCGGCTCGAGCGGGAGCTCTCGGACCCGGTGACCAAGCAGCAGGCCGCCCGCCTGCTCTCCATCTCCACCGGCAGCGTCTACGCCTCCTGCCGGCAGTTCGACGCGGCGCGAATCCTCGGCGACGTCGAGGCGATGCGCCGGCACATCCCCTGCATCCACCGCGGCGGAGCACCGCAGCCGAACGGCACCTACAAAGGCGGGAGGTACATCATCCCGCGCGACGCCTTCATCCGCTGGTACACGAGTGCGGGGCTCGACTCCGAGCTGCTCGACGAGCTCTACGGGGGGGATGCGGCGTGATCACCATGCTCGCGGCGGCCGCCTTTGTGGCCACCCTTTACGCCCTCGCCGCCTGGCTGCTCCTCCGTGAGCAGCCGCGGCGGCGCAGGTGGACGCGGGGAGGTCGTTCATGACACTCCTCGCCCACGTCAACTCCAGCCTCGGCCGCATCGAGCTGCACTGGAACGGTAGCTCGTTCACGACCCGGCGCGAGTTCCGAAGCGCCGTCGACGGGCGACCGCGCACCACGCAGATCCTGCACGGCCGCCGCTCGGCCAAGGAGTGGTACGAGCTCGCCGAGCGCGAGGGCGCGGTGCACGAGCCCTTCCCGGAGGGAGGCAGTGATGGTTGAGCAGCTCTCCTTCGTAGATGCGGTGGCGATCCCCATCGGCCGCGGCCTCTTCGCCCTCGTCGACCCCGAGGACCGGCAGCGCGTCACGAGACACCGCTGGCGCGCGCAGCGGCTCGGCAAGACCTTCTACGCCTACCGCTGCGTCAGGGAGGGGGGCGTGCCGCGCCACGAGTTCATGCACCGCTTCCTGCTCGGACTGCCCAAAGGAGAGCCCGGCGTCGACCATGCGAACGGCAACGGGCTCGACAACCGGCGAGCGAACCTGCGCGTGGCCTCCAAGGCGGAGAACGGGCGCAACCGCGGCCCCAACTGCAACAACACGAGCGGCTACAAGCGCGTCTGCTGGCACAAGGGCGCCGGCAAGTGGCTGGCGAGCATCCAGGTCGATCGCAGGCAGATCAGCCTCGGGCTCTACGACGATCCGATCGACGCGGCGATCGCCTACGACCTGGCGGCCATCGAGCACCATGGCGAGTTCGCCTGGACCAACTTCCTCCGGCCGCCCAAGCGCGAGCACGCCATCCCGTTCGCGACCAGGGCGTCCCGGTGGGACTCCTGGAAGGGGGCGGCATGACCCGCTCCCGCCAGGTCGCAGCTGAGCGGAGGATGATCTGATGGCCACCCTCCACAACCGCCTCTGCAAGGCCGAGTTCTACTCCGACCCCGACCTGCTCAGCCTGCCGCGCGACGTGCGGCTCCTGTACCGCGACCTGTGGCACATCGCGGAAGACTCCGGCTGCCTCGAGGACTCGCCCTTCGGCTGGAAGATCGTGCTCTACCCGTCGCCGCTCGACGCGGACGTGACGGTCGAGCGCCTGGCCGAGTGGCGCGACGCCCTGATCGACGCAGGCAAGGTGGTCGCCTACGAGGTCGACGGCAAGCGCTACCTGCACCTCGTCAACTTCCTCCGGCACCAGTGCCTGACCAACCCCAAACGCTGCGAGCTGCCCCTTCCGCCGTGGGTGACGCTTGAGGAACACCCGACCGACAACCGCAAACGCTCGTACAAGGTCACCGGTACGGTTGCTCAAGGGCAGGACAACGCTTGCCCAGTGGCAGAGGAACCATTGACCAAGCGTGCCTCTGGCGTAGAGCAACCGTTGAGCAACCGTTGTGCAACGGTAGAGCAAGAGCAGAACCGAACCGAACCGAAGAGAACCGAAGAAGAGCTTAAGAGCTCTCTGTCGGATTCGGGCGAATCCGACGGCGCGATCTCGGCCGATTTCGAGGAGTGGTGGCAGGCCTACGGCCGGGTCGGCGACAAGGCCAGGGCCCGCGACCTCTACCTCTGGTGGCGCAGGAATGGCGAGCCGCGGGACAAGTTGCTCGCCGCCGCGGTCCGCTACACCGGCCACTGCGTCGCCACGGACTGCAAGCTGAAGCACGCGGCGACGTTCCTTGCCAGGCCGACGAGGCACAGATCGGCGGTCTGGCCGGAGTGGGCGGAGGGAGAGCCGCACGGGTCGATGGACGCCCGCCGGGCCTCCCGGCTCGGCGACGTACTCGCGGCCGGCGCCAAGGCGTTCGGCCTGACCGGAGGAGACGATGGACGACCAGTGCTACCAGACTGTGGCCCAGGAGCTCCTGCAGGCGGTGCGCCTGCTGGGCGCGGCCTTCCCGCGGGCCAGCTGGAGTGACGACACCGAGGCGGTCTACGTGATGGCGATGGCGCAGGTTGGCGTGACGCCGCGGCAGGCACGGGCGGCGGTGCGCAAGCTCATCTGCGAGTCGCACGAACTGCCGACCGTGGCCGCCGTGCTCGGGACCGTGCGTTCGATGGTGGCGGGCGAGCTGCTGGCCGAATGGCGCTGCCCGGAGTGCGGCTCGGACAAGGTGGCTGGAGTGATCGATGGGCCGGCGACCTGCTTCGACTGCGACTGGGACGGCGTGCTGCAAAGCGCTCCGCACCACCCGGCGGTCCCGGCGGACGCCGAGCGGATGGTGCGCAAGGGCGGCATGCGGCCGCTCTCGGAGGCGCTCCCGCCAGGCTTCGCCCAGCCTCGGGAGCCTGCGAAGGCCTTCGAGCCCAAGGAAAGCGGGGCGGCGTGAGCGCCCGATGCGACATGGGGCCCCGAGCCGGTGCACGTAGGGGACCGACCCGGGGCGGTCGCTCCGGGGTGGAGGGGCCGTTCTCGCCGGAGCGATGCAGTCCGCGAAGGGGCGTGGAGATCGGACTGCAAGCGAAGTGTACCGCAAACCACGAAACGAGGTCGCCCCGGCACTGCGCGAACAGCCCGGGGCGTGACGACGCCTGCAAGGAGGCGATCGCATGGACAACTCTACCAAGCGACCCGGCCGGAAGGCCGACGAGTACGCGGCGCTGGTCAAGCCCGGTGACGCGGTCGAGACGCCGGACGGCGAGCTCTGGGTGGTGACAGAGGTGCTTGCCGGGCATCTCGCCCTGACGAGCGCCTACCGCGACGCTGGCGGCCGGATCTGCGCCGACGTCTACGAGGCGACGCACACCGTCGTGCCCACGGAGCTGGCGACCAAGGTCGCCGACGCGCGCCGGGTTCGGCGCTGAAGACCGACGGAAGGAAGGAAGACGAGGCGATGACGACCCAGACGGAGATGTTCCCGAAGACCGAGCTCGACGAGGCGACCGCTGTCCTCAGCCACCTGATGAGCGAGCGCGATAAGGCCGTGAAGGCCTGCGCTGCGGCCGACGACAAGCTCGCCGAGGCGATCGAGCGCGTGCGCAAGCAGCAGCACGTGGTGAAGCGCCTGCAGGCGATGATGCCTGCCGCCGAGTCGGAGGTCGACGCCGAGGTGTCGGAGGCTGACGACGTGGCCGAGGACGCCGAGGTGCTGGCGATCGAGGGCGACGTCGTCGACCCGATCACCGGCGAGGTGACGAGCAGGGCCGGATGCGAGGCGACCGACGGGGCTTGCGGAGAGGAGGAGCCGGCGGCGTGAGCGGCCGGCTTGCTTTCGTCGTCCCGGGCAAGCCGCAGGGCAAGCAGCGCCCGCGCCGCGGCAAGGGCGGCCATTGGTACACGCCTGCCCCCACGGTGAGGTATGAGGCGGCGGTCCGCACGATCTGCCTGACGGAGATGGTGCGGCGGCGCATCGAGAGCCGCTTCAGGGGCGAGGTCAGCATCACCGTCGCCTGCTTCTTCCCCGACGCCCGGCGCCGCGACGGCGACAACGTGCTCAAGGCGGTCCAGGATGCGCTGAACGGCCTCCTTTGGGTGGACGACTGCCAGGTCCGTTCGGCGACGGTGAGGACGGCGATAGACCGCGCCTGTCCGCGCACCGAGGTGAGCGTCGAGCTCGTCAGGGAGGCCCGCTGCGCATGACCTTGGGGCGCTCATCGGAGCCGCAGGGTCCGCCGCCCTTCGCCGGCATCGATGAGCGCCCCTCTTGCCCCCGCTGCGGCTCCTGGCTGCGCTCCGGCCACGAGCGGGACGCGGACAACCCTCACGGCCTCTGCGACCCCTGCCTCGCCCTGGTGCGCTCGTGCGCGCCGTTCGCCGGCATCGCCCGGCCGGAGCAGGCTCCCCCGGGCGTGAACCTGCTCGAGCTGGTCGCCGGGATCATGCTGACCCACGACGCGCTCCACCCCGGCGAGCCCCTCTACCTGCGCGAGGCGCTCGCCGCTCACGGCGTCGAGGCCGACCACGTGAAGATCTGGCAGACGGTCGGCAAGCTGCGGCGCCGGCACGGGCTCGTGATGAGCGGCGAGCCGCGCGAGCCGGGCTACCGGGTCGAGGGCTGGAAATGGGAGGCCAAGCGGGTGAAGAGCTCGGTGAGGTGACTCCCTGTGGACGCAAGACGGAGGCCCCTCGGCGAGGTCTGGCGTTCCGAGGGGCCTCCTAGGGGGGCGACTGCTTCGGCGTCTATGTTATCGCCGCCCCCAAGGTCAGTTGTCGTCCCACCAGCTGTGGTAGCCGGCCCCGCGATAGCTGGCGCTCATCCCCTCGCAGACTCCGCAGGCGCAGCCCGGCAGGTGACGCCAGTCGGCGTGGCGGAAGCTGCGCCGCGCCTGGTCGAGATCGAGCGTGCTGGGCGTGACTTCGAAGAAGGTGGAGTCAACGTTCCTGATTCGCAGGAGGCGGCCGTTGGAGTAGATGTAGCCGTCCGGTCTCCAGGCGAAGACTCCCGCCTCCTCGACCTGTTCGAAGGTGAGGCCGCGCCGGGTCCGTGGCGGGAGCATCAGCTCGCCACCTCGATCGCCGGCCGCGCCTCGCTCTCGCGCCGGACGGGGATCTGACGCGGCTTGACCTCCTCGGCCTTGGGCACGGTGACGGTCAGGATACCGTCGGCGTAGTCGGCGCTGATCTCCTCCGCCAGGGCGCCCTGCGGCAGCGCGAGGCTGCGCTGGAAGCTCCCGTAGCGGCGCTCGATGCGGTGGTAGCGCTCGTCGTCGGTCTCCTCCTCGAAGCGGCGCTCGCCTTTCAGCGTCAGGACGTTGTCCTCGACCTCGAGCTGCACGTCGTCGGGGGACATGCCGGGCAGCTCGGCCTTGAGCACGACGGCGTCCGGCTTGTCGAACACGTCGACCGCCGGGAGCCAGCTCTCCTCGCGCCCGCCCCACATCTGGTCGGCGAGGCGGGTGAGCTGGCCCTGCATCTGCGTCAGCTCGCGGAACGGGTCCCATCTCACGATTGCCATCTCAGCTACCTCCTTCCGGACGGGTGTGTCGCCCACGCGGACGCGGTCAGTCCCCGGGAAGATGGCTGAGAGCGCCGGAGTCTCCGCCTCAACCATCTCCACACGCGATGAGACAAAGGCCGCCCGAGAGGGCTTCCGACGGCTCGCCATATGCCCGCTTCGCACCTCTTCTAAACCTGCTCTTCACGCCGCCGGCCGCAACCCGGCAGTTGTTGCCGCGATTGTTGCCGCAGCCGTCGGAAGCGCAGAACAAACCGGTGCCGCGGAGCCGGCGTTGGGCCTGCCGGCCACGCTCGCGCGGCTCATCAGCTGGTACGCTCTGCACTGGGACGGAGCGCGCGGGAAGGCCCCTGTTGCCCTGATAAGGAAGAGGTCCCTGGTTCGAATCCAGGTGCGCCCACCAGTGATTTGCA
>DAIQNY010000079.1:0-13035 GCA_036788155.1 Actinomycetota bacterium
GTGGGGGTTTGAGACGGTTGTCTGAGACGCTGGTACTCAAGGACTGCTCCGAGTCGTCTCGTCTGTCCCATCTTCCTCAGTATGTGGTTGACGTGTGACTTGACCGTCGGGAGTGAGATGAAGAGCTCTCTACCGATCTCCTCGTTGGAAAGCCGGTCCGCCATGAGCGCGAGGACCTGGAGCTCCCGCGGGGTCAAGTCGTCGAGATGTGAAGGACCGTCAACAGGCAGGTCAGGAACAGTGTCGCACTCGCGATGGAGAGCAGCGTCATGGTCGGATCCGATCAGGTCGATCCAGGTTCCAACTTGCGACTGGCAGAGCTCGCGCAACACTTCCGAGAACTCGGAGAACCGCCAGTGGCGGCTCAGAGCCTTGATGAGCGCAGGGCCAAGACCGTTGCTCCGGTGCCGTCGCAGAATGAGGCCGGTGGGCTCGGGCCGGGGGCAGAGTTCTTGCGCCACGAGGTTCACATGACCTAGCTCGAGCTGCAACGGCAGGCAGCGCTCCAGGAGCTCTACAGCCTCGGCCGTGTTCCCCTCGATATGAGCCAGTAGTCCTGCAAAGAGAAGAGCTTTGTGCTCGACAAACGGCAGCCCCGCGCCTCCAGCGTCGGCTGACAAGTCCAGCAGTGATTCTTGTGTGTCATGTCCAATCAGGCCCTGGGAGAACGCGAGATTCGATCGTGCGTTGTACGCAAGGTAGGAGTCGCGTTCTGCGCTGATCGCCTCGACTGCCGCCTGTGTCGGCTCCAGCGCTGCAACGGCATCTCCGCCCCTACGGAGAATGGTCCCTTCATGAATCAGAACAATGCACTTGTGGGTGGGGTCGGCAGGCTCGTCTCGCCGTGCCAGCCTGCGAAGCGCCTGCAGCGCCGCCGTGGACTGTCCCAGACAACCGTGGAGGAACGCGGTGTTGTCTTGGATGTGAGACGCAAGGGAGTGTCCGAAGTCGTCAGCAGTTGCCGCGGCTTCAGCGAGACTCCTGGCAGCGGAGCCGTACTCGCCCAGGGCCGTCTCAATCATGCCTCGAGTATTCAGCATGGTTGCCCTTTGTGCCGGCGACGCCGACTGTTCCCGGCATTCGCTCATTAGTCGTCGCGCTCTATGCATGTCTCCTTGGTAGAAGGCGGCGTGTGCCTGCAGGGCCTGCGCTCTGAACGCTTCACTGGGATTTGCGTGCGCCAGCAGCTTCTCCGCCTCCTTTGATGCCGCTCTCACAGCGTCCCAGCGCCTCATGTCCAGAGCCGAAGAGAGGAGGCTTAGGAGAGTGTGCAGACGCTGTGTGTCGGTGCTTGCACATGCAAGAGCGCGATAGCAGGTCCTCATACTCTCCAAAGAATCGCCTGCCCAGAACTGCGCCCACTCCAGAATGGACAGGACTTGGTACGCCTGATCGCCTTCATATGCCGACAGGGCGGCTACCGTGCGCTGCATACTGGCGAGTGCCTGATCGAAGTACCCAATCCGAGTGTCAAGAACAGCGGAGACAACGAGAGCCCACGAATCACCTCCCGCAGCAAACGGCGCAAGTCTGTCGGCCCAGACACGCAATTGCTCTGTGGGCAGCCTCTCGAGAAGAGCCTCGCCGCCGCGTGCGATAGCGGCGAGGGCCAGTTCGAGCTCGTTGGCGGCCAGCAGTAGCTCGACGGCGCTGGATCTGTCTCCGCAGGCCTCCAGGGCAACGGCTGTCTCACGCTGGAGCGCCTTGAAGGCGGTTTCTCCCTGCTCCTGCACGAATCGCTGTCTCAGGAAGTCCCTCAGGAGGTTGTGGTAGCGGTACGCGCCTTCGCGTCCGGCGTCGAAGGTGAACACGTGATTGCGGGCAAGGAAGTGAAGATGGCGAGACGCGCTGGTCTCATCCAGCAGGCGCTCGGCCAACTCTACGCTGACGTAGTCGAGGCAGCAGGTGCGGAGCAGGAAGCCCTGGACCTCGGTCGTCTGTCGCTGGAAGACTTGCTCGGCGAGATAGGAGAAGACGTCGCCGCGAAGCCGAGGATCGCCCAGAGCGACCTCGAGAGAGGCAACGTCGAGCCAGGCGAGGGCCATCCCTGCGAGGACGACGCTCGCAGGCCAGCCCTCGGTGAGCGACAGGAGATGGCGAACGTGCTCAGGATCGTGGCGCTTGCCGGATCGCTGTGCGAGGACTTCAGCGACCTGCTCGTCATCGAACAGGAGGATCTGGCGCGAGATCCTTGCGAGCTCGCCGACGAGCCGCAGCTTCTCGACTTGGAACGTGGGCTCATAGCGGCTGAGGACGACGAAGTGCATCGACGCCGGGCAGTTGTCCAACAGGTAGCCGAGTACCTCATCCATCGCGGGCGCGTCCATCGTCTCGTGGTAGTCGTCCAGAACGAAGTGGCTCTTCTCAACGAGGACTTGGTCGCATTCAGAGCAGAATCGGGCCGCCAGGGCTTGTGGGGGGACGTCGAGTACGGGGCCCGATTCCAGTTCGCGGAGCAGTTCCTCCCCGAAGCCGGCGTACAGGCGGCGAACGGCCCGGGTCATGGCGGCGAGGAAGGCGAGCGGGTCGCGGTCGAGGACATCCAGTTTGTACCAGACGGTCCGACGGCCCGAAGCATCCAGTGCGGCTGCAGTGGTGGTGGTCTTGCCGTAGCCAGCCGGAGCGCACACCACGGTGAGCCGTCGTTCGAAGGAGGCGGTGAACACCCGAAGCGCATCAGGGCGGAGGCTCACATGGTCGAGTCGCGGCTGAACGTACTTGGCCTCGATCGCCACTCGTCTTGCCCTCTGGGTGTCCACGCGCGCCCCCGTGACGCAGTCGTAGGGAGGCTACTATAGCAACGATACGTCCACTCGGTCGGCCGGACTGGGGTCGCGAGGGGTGGACGATTGACCGGAAGCGACGCGGGGGGCCGGGAGCAGGATCTGTGTGGAGGCTACCGGCCCCGCGTCTGCTTGTCGCGCGGGGGCGCAGGGACGGCCGTGTGGGCAGGCTGCTCAGACGGCCGCCGGCATCGACTGCGCAGGACTCGATGCGTGGTTTGCCGTCTCGGTCGGGAGCTCGAACGACATCTCTCAGGTGAGGCGGTGCTACTGTACCGTCTGCAGCAGCCATGACTGCAGCAGCCGTGACGATGGCACTCCCATGAACACACTCACCCACGGAGGTGGGCGGATGCACACCACACGCCCCATCGAGACAGACGCGTGAGCGGCCCGGATACTGGCTTCTCGGGTCCCCTCACCGTTCGCGAACTCGTAGAGGAGTCGGGCCTGGGGCTGACCGCCGTGACGGGTGACGTCGGCCTGGAACGAGTCATCAAAGGAGTGCACTTCTCCGACGCCGACGACCCGGTCCCGTATCTCACCAGTGAGAGCGTGCTCATCAACTCGGGACGCGTGTGGTGCCATGACCCGCGGGTAGGCGTGTGGCTCATCGACAGGATTGCCAGCATCGATACGGCCGCTCTGGTCGTCGGGCTCGGACACTTCCTGGATGAGGTTCCACCGGAGGTGGTCCGGCGCGCCAGCGAGCTCAAGCTGCCGATCCTCACGCTGCCGGCGGGGGGGAGGACACGCGAGGTGCTGGCCTACGTGTATCACGCGCTCGCGTCCGTGGACCTGCATCGCCTGCGTCGTACCGTGGCCATGCAGAACGACCTCCTCGACTTGCTGCTGGCCGAGGCGGGCATCGACGAGTTGCTCGCCAAGGTCTCCTCGCTCCTCCGGATGCCGATGCTGCTGCTGGACGGCACCGGGGCCGTGGTGACGACATATCGCGTCACTGAATCCCGACGACGCGCGCGCGAGGTGTGGGAGGCCTGGAGCGAGCTCACTGACGGGAACGCTCTCGGCATCGTGGAGGCGGGTGGGGCACGCTACTTCTGCCGGGAGGTGCTGCTGTACGGCAAGGTGGAGCGGCTCATCGTGGCTCTTGCGGCGCCCAGGTCGGGCTCGATGTTCGTGGACATGGCGCTCTCGTTCCTGCAGCGACTGATTGCCCTGGACCTGCTCAAACGCCGCGACGAGATCGTCGCCACTCGACGCCTGCGCCGCCGACTGCTGCGCGATCTCCTCACGGGCGGCGGCACCGAGGACGAGTTGACGGCTCTGGTCGTCGAGCACGGCGTGGATCTGGGCAAGCCCTGGCGGGTCGCCGTCTGCGAATTCGGCGATCGCCAGGGCCTGCGCCGCGGAGCCGAGCTCGAGGATGCTGTGGTGGAGGCGGTCGACACGTTCTGTGGGGACCGCCTCATCGCCTTCCTCAGCCGCCCGCGGCAGACGTCTGTCGAGATCCTCCTGCCGGACGGCTATCCCTCGGTGGGGGACGGCAGCGCTCGCGCCCTGCTGCTGGGCCTCAAGGAGCACGCGGCGGGGGAGCCCTATCAGGTCGGGCTCGCTATCGGTGTGTCCGCCCCGCATCGTGGCGCGGGTACCGGTCCCGCGGCGCTTCACGAAGCCAGCGACGCCGGCGCGGCAGCACTGCGAGGCACGGATGCGGCCGGTCTCGTTCTCTTCGAGGAACTGAGTGCCCGATTCCGCCTTCTGCAGGGGCAGAGCGCCGACGTCCTTGTGGATATCGCTCGCCGCACCGTTGTCCCGTTGCTCGAGTACGACGCCCGTCGGCACACTCATCTGCTCGACACGCTGCGCACGCTGTTGGACAACCACTACGCGGTGCAGCCCACCGCCGAAGCGTTGTTCGTCCACCGCAACACGCTCCAGAAGAGGCTGCGTCGCATCGAGACGCTGCTGGGCGTGGACCTCACCGACATCGACGACCTGATGGAGCTCTACCTGGGGTTGCGCGCCCTGCAACTCGTCGGCGAGGCCAGGGTACTGGACAACTCGCCGCGGGGGCAGCCGCGGCGACCGATCAGCGCGGGGGAGTGAGGGCGAGCTCGACGGCCTCGGCGGGCGTGGATGCCCGCCGCACGCCGTCGAGCTCGCCGCCTTCCGGCTGCTCGATCCGCCAGGTGTCGAGCAGGATGACGGGGCGGTTCAGGCTGCGAGCCAGGCCGATCTCGCTAAGGGTGCCCCAGGCGCCGCCGAGGGCGATGACGACGTCGCCGCTGGCCACCACCCCCAGATTGCGGGCGTGGCCGATGGCGCTGCAGACGGTGTAGGTGAGGTCGGGGGCAGCGCGCCTTCGGTGGTCCTCCGGGAGGATGCCTATGCTGACACCCCCCTTACGCCTCACCCCGCGAGCCACGGCCTCCATCACACCCTCGCGGCCGCCGCAGACCACGATGAGACCGCGTTTCGCCAGGAGTTCGCCGAGCTTCTCGGCCTTAGCGGCCAACTCGGCGCTCGCCCTGCTCGCGCCGATCACGCTTACGTACCTGATCTCGTCCACGGCGCCCTCCGCCCTTCCGCATGCCCTCGGCGCTCGACGTTGGGCGCCTCGATGTCGCCGGTCGAGCGCCACGTCGGCAAGGGTATCGCAGGATGCCGAGGCGGCACAGGGCACCGCAGGCCTTGAGGTCAGACGTCCGTGGGGCCGGGCGGCGCGAAGCGGCCGCGCCCGGCCTCTCTGTCCTGCGCCTCGCGCCGCAGGCACGCCCACGGCCTCTTGCCCGGAGAGCCGTAGAAGATGTGGAAGTCCGGCCGGTAGCCACGCCGCTCGTAGAACCGGATGGCCTCGTGGTTGGCGGTGTCGACGCCGATCTCGATGTCTTCCACCCCGCGGGTCGCCAGCTCCGCGTCTACGGCGTCCATGAGCGCGGTGCCGATGCCCCCACCGCGCTCGCCGTCGATCACACCGAGGTGGACCAGTTCCGCCCTGGTCTCGCCCGTGTACCACACTGGGTCGGGCCCTTCGATGTTCACCCACGCATACCCCACGGGCTCCTTGTCGCGTGACGCGAGGAGGATGAAGGCGTCCCCCGAGAGCGCCTCCAGCATCTCGGCGCGCTCGAGTGGCCAGGATTGCTCGAAGGGTCGGATCGGCACCAGCGCACCCGGCAACTGGGCCACGTGGTCGAGCAGCGCGCGCCACAGGGGGGCGAGCAGGTCCACCTCGGTGGCGTTCAGCGGTCGTATGGTGACGTCATGTGTCAAGGCCGGCCCCGGTTCCTGGCAGCGCTGATGCAGGATGGCAGAAGGCAGCCTATCGCACCGTACGAGCGCGGGCAGCCTGCGCCGCCGCGTTGCCGTCCGGCGCGCCGCGCTCGGCGTCCGGCGGGGCGGGCTGCGTAGGCGTCAGGAGGCCAACGGGCCCAAGCTTCAGGCCGGGGCGTCCGCCCGCTCTCGCAGGACCCCCGTGAGCAGGGCGACGGCGCCGGCCTTGCTCAGCGGCTCGTTCAGGTTGCCGCACTTGGGACTCTGCACGCAGCTGGGGCAGCCGCTCTCGCAGGGGCACTCCGCCACCAGGACGCGGGCCGCGGCAGCCAGGCTCTCGAAGGCTTCATACCCTCGTCGAGAGAGGCCGATGCCGCCGGGGTAGCCGTCGTAGACGAAGATGCTCGGCGCGTCGGTCTGCCAGTGCCAGGGTGTGCTCAGGCCACCGATGTCCCAGCGATCGCACATCGCGTAGAGCGGCAGCAGCGCGATCATCACGTGTTCGGCGGCGTGCAGGGCTCCGGGGGCCGCAAGATCGTCGGTCCCGGAGAGACCAGTGAGGGCGGTGTCGACTGTCGACTGGGGGACCACGAGCCAGAACGCCTGCGTGGTGAAGGTCTGCTCCGGCAGGTCCAGACTCATCGCGTCGATCACGTGACCGTCGGTCATGTCGCGGCGCTGGTACGAGATCACCTGCTCGGTGACCTCGAGGTCGCCGGCGAAGAGCACGGCGGCGGGCAGCTCGCGAGAGTCGGCCTGCCCCGCGATCAGCACGTTCTTGTCGGTCTTGACCTGGGTGTAGTAGCTGCCGTCGAAGTCGTCCACCATGATCGTGCGCGTCTCCACGTCGAGGTGTCGCACGAGGTAGCTGCGTCCAAGGTGGAGGTACACGGCTCCAGGGTGGCAGACGCGAAAGACGCGCTCGCGCTCCACGGTGCCGATGACCTCGCCCTGGCGAGACTCCACGATGGCGAACTGCTCGTTGCCCGCCGTCCGCAGGCCGATACGCGACGCGGGGGAGTACGGGCGCGACCATACCAAACCGTCCGCTCGCCGCCGGAGCCGTCCGCCCTGAGCCAGTCGTTCGGCCTGGAGAAGACCCTGCTCGCCGAAGAAGGCCTCATCGCGGGGAGTGATCGGCTGCTCGTAGGCTGCCGCCTCCAGATGGGGACCGCTGATGTGTGGGTTGTGGAGGTCGATGACCGCCTCCTCGACGCTGCGTCCAAGGAGGCGGTCGGGCTCACGCATGAAGTACTGGTCGAGTGCGTCCTGGCCGGCCACGAGCACGGCGTAGCCGTGCCCGGCCCGGCCTGCCCGGCCCCAGCGCTGTCTCAGGCTGGTCACTGTACCGGGGAAGCCCGTGACCAGCGAGACGTCGAGGCTGCCGACGTCGATACCCAGCTCGAGCGCCTGCGTGGCCACCACCGCGTCGAGCTCGTGCGAGAACAGCCGTCGCTCGATCTCCCGCCGCTGCTCGGGTGTGTAGCCGGCGCGGTAGGGCTGGATTCGGTCGGCCGCGCCGCGACGGCCGCGGTCTTCGAGGCGGCGGCGGACGTGCCCGTACACGAGTTCCGCCGCCTTGCGCGTGGGGGCGAAGCTGATCACGCGAGCTCCCGCCAGCACGCACTCGGCTGTCACGTAGCTCGCTTCGGCGAGGGCGCTGCGGCGTGTGCCGGCCGCCGCGTCCTCCAGCGGCGGGTTCCAGAGCACCACGGTCCTCTCGGGTCGCGGGGCCTGGTCCTCGTCGACGACGGCGAACGGCGCGCCGACGAGTCGCTCTGCGAACGCTCCCGGGTTGGCAATGGTCGCGGAGGTGAGCACGAAGCGCGGATCGGCGCCATACCCGCTACAGAGTCGGCGCAAGCGCCGCACGACCTGGGCCACGTGACTCCCGAAGACGCCGCGGTACACGTGCGCCTCGTCGAGCACGACATACCGCAACTGGTGCAGGAACTCCGCCCACCGCTCGTGGCCGGGCAGGATGCCGACGTTGAGCATGTCGGGGTTGGTGAGCAGGATCGTGGCGGTGCGTCGCAGCAGCGGGCGCTGGTCCTGCGGCGTGTCGCCGTCGTAGATGGCGGGGACGACGCCCTGCAGGCGGAAGCGGTTCAGCTTGCGCGCCTGGTCCTGGGCGAGCGCCTTTGTGGGGAAGAGGAACAGGGCGCGCGCCTGAGGGTCGGCGGCGAAGGTCTCGAGGACGGCGAGCTGATAGCAGAGACTCTTGCCGCTGGCCGTCCCGGTGCTGACCACGACGTTTTCGCCGGCCGCCAGCAGGTCGCGGGCCGCCGCCTGATGGCCGAACAGAGTGGTGACGCCGGCCGGACGGAGCGCGTCGAGGAGGGCGCTCGGCAGGTCCTGCGGCAGGCCGGTGGCCCGGCCGCGCCGCGCCGCCTCGTGAGCGACGGTCACGACCTGTTCGTGGCCGCCACCGGTGAAGAACGCCTGCAGCGCTCTCGCGGCCTTCGGGGTCATGCCGGCGTCGTGGTCCACCTCGTCATCTTACGCCGCCGGCGTCACACCGCTCCCCGCTGCGCCCATCTCCCGAGCCACACGGCTCGCTCAGCGCGAAAGAGGGGCGCTGCCGCGCCCCTCAAGCCCAGACGTCGCCTGTGCCTCCGGGTGTCACCGCGAGATCCGCCGCCCCAGGTCCAACGTGAAGAACCAGACCACCCCGTCGATACCGGCGTAGCCATCCTCGGTCTTGACGGCTCCGACGCCGATGTCGCGGAACACCTTGGTGAGGATCACCGCACGGTGGCGCTTGGAGTGCATCCACGAATCGACCACCAGGTAAGGGCTGGAGTACAGGCCGGCGCCGTAGTAGATGTTCTCGCCGGCCCTCCAGTACCTGCAGCCCTTGCGCTTGTAGCCGTAGCGGACGATCCTCGACGACCAGCGCTCACCCTCGGGTGAGTTGTGGTCGAAGTACTTGCGCACGCCCATGTCCGTCGAATGCGCCCGCGCCGCGGTGACGAGCCTCGCGTTCACGCGGAGCTTGGCGAGGCCGCGCTTGGTGCGCTGCTTGTTGATCTGAGCGACGAGCTGCCTCTCGTACTTGTTGAGCTTGACCGCCGCCAGCGAGGGAGCGGCGAGCATGAGGAAGGCGACGACAGTGACGAGGAGGACGATGATGATTCTCGACGGCTTCAACGAGGTGCACCCCCCAGCCGGCCTTGGCATCGGTACCCGCCGCGGACCGTCCACGGACGGTCCCTTTCACCTCCGGTATCGGGTGGTGGGGGAGGAAGTTGAGGGGGTCAGCGGCGGAAGTATCGCCTGTGCTGACAACGGTGGGGGCGGAAGGCGGGTGGACCGCCGGGTTCACTCTGAGGTGGGTCCCGAGGAGTCCGGCTCGGACTTGTCCGGCTTCGCCGGTTTCTCCGGCTTGTCCGGCTTCTCCGGCTTGTCCGGCTTCGCGGGCTTCTCCGGCTTGTCCGGCTTCGCGGGCTTCTCCGGCTTGTCCGGCTTCGCGGGTTTCTCCGGCTTCGTCGTGTCCTTCTGGCCGTTCCCGTTTCCCTGCCCGTTCCCATTGGCACCTGCGTTGCCCTGGGATGCCTTGTCCTTGGCGGCGGCGCTGTTGCCGCGATCGCCAGCCTTGCCGTTGTTCTCATCCTTGCCGGCCGCTCTGCCCTTGTCCTTCCCCTTGGCCTGCCCCTTGCCGCTCGCCTTGTCCCTGGCGGCGGCGCTGCGCTCTGCGCCCCTGCCGCCGTTGGCAGCCGCCACGGCCAGACCTGGCGGCGCGGTCTTGTCGGCCTTGACGGCCGAGCCTCCGTCTTGGCTCGCGACCAGGGGCGGCGGGCTCGGGTGGACTCCCGGCAGCACGCCGGTCTCGTAGGCGGCCATGCCGCCGCCGGCGGTGCAGGTCGCGGCAATGACCAGCGCCGCGACCTTGGCGCCTGCCACGCCTGAGATCTTGGTGATGACGCCTCCGGCGGCGAGCGTCAGCCCGGCCGAGGACCCGGCGGTCAGACCGGCGCCGCCGGCGGTCGCGCCGGCGGATCCGGCCAGAGCCCCCGCGGCCGCTCCCGATGCCGAGGCTCCGGATGCGCTCGCTCCTGCCGCGCCCGCTCCTGCCGCACCTGTTCCGCCGACGCCGGCCGCGCCGGCACCGCCGAAGGGGAGGGAGCCCTGCAGCACCGCCGGCAGAGGTGCCTCGGGCACCAGCAGCCCGAGGCCGACTGCGGCGGCGCCCCATGTGCTGACCGTCTTGCGGCAGACCGGGCAGTGCTTCGCATGCGCCAGGACGCGCCGCCGCTCGTCCCCATCCAGTTCGCCGCCGACGGCGGCCAGCGCGGCGTCGCTCGCCAGCGAGCAAGCGGCGACGGGGCGTTCGCTCGTCAATCGCACGTAGTGCGTGCGGAAGGACTCCCGCGCTCGGAACAGCAGCGTCTCCGTCGCCCCCCGCGAGATGCCGAGGATCCCGGCGATCTCGTCGTGCCTGAGTCCGTGGATGTCCTTGAGAACGAGCACCGTGCGGTGCCGCTCTGAGAGGTCGGCCAGCGTCTCCTCGACCAGGTTGCTGAGCTCGGCCTGCTCGAAGGTGTCGATCGTCGCGGCGCTCGTGTCCGTGATCACGTCATCGATATCGCCGTGGACCTTCCGCGTGCGCAGGTGGTCGTAGCAGGCGTTGACGGCAACGCGGTAGAGCCACGGCTTGAGCTGCGGGCCGTCGACATGCGACCCCGGCAGACGCCGATACACCTTGATGAAGACATCGTGCGTGATGTCGCGCGCGTCCTCCGGCGACTGCAGGATGCGCAGGGCGAGGTTGTAGATGCGCGAACGGTACTGCTCGTACAGCTGCTCGAAGGCCTCCCGGCTGCCGGAACGCAGCGCCTCGGCGAGGTCTGAGTCCGGGCTGCCGTCCGGCCGGAACCCCCAGCCCTGGGGAGCAATCGGAACGATGGTCGCCATATGGGCATTCTATCGGCAGTCGACAAGATTGCTACAGTTCGTCGCGGCCAGAACTTGCGACCACACCGGCAGCGCCGCGCGACTTGCGGCGCAGGCCAGGCCGTTGTAGCTTGGCCCGTGACATGCACACGAGCCCGGCCGATCAGCGCCGGCGGCACCACGTCCGCCGGCGCAACCAAGTTCGCCGCCGGCGTGTGGTCGCGCTGGTCGTCCTCGTGACCCTCATCTCCTTCGCGATCTGGGTCGCGTACGCCATCCCCGGCCAGACGCCGGCCCGCGTGCCCACCGGCGCGGCGCAGCCATCCGTCGGCCGCAGCGTCGAGCCGGACGAGGCGGTGGTCGTCGCTCAGATCGAGGACACCGACGTGCTGTTGCCGGTGGCTCGGGAGGTCACCACCGCCGTAGCCTTCCACCCCGTGGACAACCCGGACGCGGTTGGCTTTTCGCCTGTGGGGGAGAGGGTCGGTGGCGGTGACCTGGGCCAGAAGCTTGCCGACATCTTCGCAGGCGGCGGTGGTCTTCAGTACTACCTCATGGACGGCGCAGACGGGCAGGACTCGCCGTCCACAGCGGGTCTCGACATCGGAGCCGTACCGGGCTCGCCCGTCCTCTCGCCGGTCGACGGCAAGGTCACCGGCATCAAGCAGTACAGCGTGCTGGGCCGCTACCGGGACTACGAGATCGACATCACGCTCGCGGCAGACCCCTCGCTCCTGCTCATCGTGACGCACATCGCCAAGCCGAGGGTCGACATCGGCGACGTCGTGCAGCGGGGGACGACAGTCCTTGGCGCGGTGCGCGGCTTCCCGGCGGAACTCGACCAGGCGCTCAGCCAGTTCACCCTCGACAACGGCGATCACGTGCAAGTGACGGTGGTGCGCGTCACTCCGGAGCTGGAGGGCCTGTGAGCGGCCGCCCGGTCCCCGCCGCGTCGCGGGCGGTCATCGGCGGGTCCGGCTCGCTCGCCGCCGGCCTCCCCGACGACGTGCACCCGGACGCCGTTGTCCTGGAGACGGACCTCGTCTTCGACACGCCGTGGGGGGAAAGCCCGCCGTTCACGCTGTTCGAGCTCGGCGGGCAGCGCGCCCTGCACGTCCCCATGCACGGCTGGCGCAAGGGCGTCTCACGCGGCCGTGCCTCACGGCAGGTGTTCAGCGTCCTGCACCGGGCCGGCGTCCGACGCATCCTCTCGGACGCCGGCGTCGGCAGCCTCAACCACCTTCTCGATCCCGGCGATCTCGTGGTGGTCGACGACTTCGTCGACATGACCACCGATCGCGATCGCTACGGCGTGGTCGCCGGCGACCATCTGCTCATCATGCGCGATCCGGTCTGCCCCACAGGACGCGCGGCGCTGCTGGACACCGCGCGGCGCCACGCCCCCGACAGGCGGTTGTTCACGCGCGGCACGTACGTCGTCACGGAGGGGCCGCGCTTCGAGTCGCCCGCCGAGATCCGCCATCTCCAGACACTCGGCGATGTGGTTGGGCAGAGCTTCTGTCCGGAGGTCTGGCTCGCCCGCGACATCGACGCCTGCTACGCGGGCATCTACCTCGTCGTCAACTACGGGGAGGGTGTCGTGCGCGACTGGGAGCACGAGGTGCTCGCACATCACTTCCACGACGATGCAGCCCTCGTGGGCCGCATCGTCCTCGACGCTCTGGCGGCGCTGCCGTCGGACCCCGACTGCGGCTGCCGCGATCTGCGCAAGCCCACGCTCCTCACCTGACGGGCGAGGCGGAAGGCGCGGCCTTCCGCCCGGCGAGCCCCGCGTCAGCCGGTGAGCGCCCAGGCCAGGACGGCCACCGTATTGAAGATGGCGTGCATGGTCACACAGGTCCACAGCGAACCTGTGCGCTTGTAGACCCAAGCCAGCGCGAAGCCGAGCACGGCCAATGGAATGAAGACGTCCACCTGCAGGTGCGCGATGCCGAAGACCCCCGCCGAGAGGACCGCCCCCCACACCCAGCCCAAGGAGTTGGCCAGTCCTCTGAAGAGGAATCCACGGAACACGATCTCCTCGAACACCGGGGCCATGACCACCGCGACGACCACGAAGAGCACGATGCCGGTTCCGGTGCGCGGGAACTCCTGGATGATC
>DAIQNY010000080.1:0-12958 GCA_036788155.1 Actinomycetota bacterium
ATGATCTCCTCCTTTCCGTGGGAGGGCCTGGCTAATCTTGCCCACAACCCCACGCCTCAGGGTCGAGTTCGCGCAGTCGGCGCGTGACGATCTTTGCGCCAGTACGGCTCGTCCGCGAGATCATCGGCCGGGTTCGGCAGTTCGAGATGTTCCGCGCGCCCGGGCGGTACGATACGGAGGTCGTAGAGGAGGCCTTGGCCGAGGAGCTCAAGCGCAGCAAGCTATGGTGCGAGTTGGCAGCGTGGCGGCATTCCGCTCCAGCAACCGCATCAACCGGACGCGCCGTGGCGATCGCTCCTCCATGGCCCGGGCGGGCAGGTTGTGCGCCCGGCGTGGTGCGCAGGGCATTCGATGAGGGAGGCGAGCGTGGAGAACAGTGCACAGAACCCCGATGACCCGACTCGTAAGGACCTTCCCCCGGCTTCGCAGCGTGGCCATATGCCGGGCGTACACATGGCCGGCACCACGCCGCAACCGGCCTATGATCCCGACGAACCATGGTCGGAGTTGCCTCAGTTGAAGAAGGTGTCCCCGGCTGCCGCGTTCGACCTTGTCAACGTGCTTCGCAAGGCCGGTGTGCCGGTCCTCGGCCCGAAAGCACGTCGTGCGGGCATCTTCTCGGGCGGGAAAGTCGATGTGACGCTCTCGGTTCCGGAGAGGCTGCGATCAGAGGCGGCGCTCATCGTTGCGCGTCACTTCCCCGACCAAGTGGGGCGGTAGGACGTCGCAGTAGCAGCGCGGCCTGAGTTCGACCTGGCCGGCGCATCTTGGTCGCACCCATGGCTACAACCCGCGTCGACGGGGTAGGAGGGACGCAGGGAGACGGAGTGGCGAGGGGCGAAGCTGCCGGGAAGAGGCCGATGTGACGCAGGGGGTCGATGTGGCGCGCGAGCGCGGTGAAGACAAAGCCGGAGCCGGCGTCGACGGTCCGCTGGTCGAACTCGTCGGGGCCGCCAAGACGTACGGTAGCGGCGAGCTCGCCGTCCACGCGCTCAAGCCCACCAGCCTGAGCATCGCGACCGGCGAGTTGATCGTGATGCTGGGACCGAGCGGCTCGGGCAAGACCACCTTCCTCAACCTCGTGGGGGGCATCGAGCGCCTCAGCGGCGGGCAGTTGCTCGTGGACGGTCGCGACGTCTCGGCGATGAAGGGTGAGGACCTCACGACCTACCGGCGTGAGGTCATCGGTTTCGTCTTCCAGTTCTTCAACCTCGTGCCCACGCTGACGGCGCTCGAGAACGTGCAACTCGTGGCGGAGCTCGTGGGGAGGGGGGAGGCGGCGGAGCAGGCGCTCGCCGATGTGGGTCTGGGCGAGCGCCTGGACAGGTTCCCGGGGGCGCTGTCTGGCGGCGAGCAGCAGCGCGTGGCCATCGCTCGCGCCCTGGTCAAGCGCCCGCGGCTGCTGCTCTGCGACGAGCCCACGGGCTCGCTCGATCTCGACACCGGGCGGCAGATCCTGGCTCTGCTGCAGGCGGCGAGCAGGGACGGCGAGCGCACGGTTGTGCTCGTTACGCACAACTCGGCGATCGCCGAGGCCGCCGATAGGGTGATTCGCATGCGCTCCGGCGAGATCGTCGCCGATGAGCGCAACGATCATCCCCGGCCGGCGGCCGACGTCGTGTGGTGAGGAGGCCCGGCGTGGGCAGGCTGCTGGCACGCAAGCTGCGCCGCGACATGCGCGGCCGCGCCGGGCAGTTTCTGGCCGTCGTCATCGTCGTCTTTCTCGGCGTAACGCTCTTCGGCCTCTCGTACGACGCCTACCGCAACCTGATCGCCTCGTACGATCGTGTCTTCGTGCTCACCAACTTCGCCGACTACACGATCGCCGGCGGCGACACCGATGCCATTCTCGCCGCCGGACGAAAGGTGCCCGGCGTCGCCGAGGCGGCCGAGCGCAGGGTCGCCGACGCGCCGGTGAAGGTCGGCGACACCACACTGCTCGGCCGCCTCGTGGGTCTGCCGGCCGACGGGCAGCCGCCCATCAACGGCGTCATGATCCTCAACGGGGAGTACCTCACGCCGGGGAGCCCCACGGACGTGCTCGTCGAGAAGCACATGGTGGAGCACTTCGGGCTCACGCCGGGCAGCCGGCTGTCGCTGCAGACGGCGGACGGCTGGGAGACGCTCGTCATGCGCGGCGAGGCGGCCTCGGCGGAGTACATCTGGCCGGCCCCGAGTCGGCAGCAGGTGCTGGCCTCTCAGGACGAGTTCGGCGTGCTCTTCGTCTCTGAGGATCTGATGGACCGCCTGACGCCGGGCGCCGCCGTTCGGCAGGCGGTCTTCACGTACGAGGACGGCGCCGACCGGGCGAGCGTGGACGCGGCGCTGAGCGCCGTGGCGCTCGCCAACGGCGCCGTCGACTCCTTCACGCAGGCGGAGCAGCCCTCCAACGCCGCTCTGCACGAAGACATCAACGGCTTCGGCGAGATGTCGGTCATGTTCCCGGTCTTGTTTCTCGGCGCCGCCGCGCTGGCCACCTACATCCTGCTCACCCGTCTCGTGTTTTCGCAGCGCTCCCAGATCGGGTTGATGCTGGCCAACGGCTTTCGCCGCCGCACCGTCTTTCTGCACTACCTCTCGTTCGGCCTCGTGGTCGGGATCGTCGGTGCCATCCCGGGCATCGTGGCCGGCATGCTGCTCGCTCGCCTCGCGACCAGCCTCTACACGAGCGCCATCTCCGTGCCGGTGAACGTGATCCAGTTTCACTGGGTGACGCTGATCGTCGGTATCGCCTTCGGCATCGTCGCCGGCGTGCTCGCCACCCTGCCGCCGGCGATGCGCGCGGCACGCTTCACGCCGGCCGAGGCGATGAGCGGCGCCGCCGGAGCGCCGCGCGCCGGTCGCAGCTTGCTTGAGCGCATAGTGCCGGCGCTGCGGCGCCTGCCGACGCACTGGAAGATGGTGCTGCGCGGCATCGGCCGCAGCCGCCGCCGTTCGCTGCTCACGGTGCTCGGCGTGGTACTGGCGGCGGTCCTCGTGCTGGCGTCGTGGGGCATGATCGACACGACGATCGTCTTGCTCGACCGCCAGTTCAACGAGATCCAGAGCCAGGACGCCGAGGCGTATCTGGCGCCGGGCGACGTCGACAAGGGGCTGGCCGCCGTCGCCGCCGTGAGCGGCGTGGAGCGCGCCGAGCCCGTCGCCGATCTGCCGGCGTCGGTGCGCTCCTCGACGGCGCTCTACAGCACCGGGCTGCAAGCGTTCGAGTCCGGCACGACCATGCACCGCTTCCTGCTCGCCGGCGGCGGCGAGACGGACCTGCCGGCCCAGGGCATCCTGCTCGGCTCGGCGCTGCGCGACATCCTCGCTGTGAGCGAGGGCGACAGCGTCGAGGTGACGCTGCCCGGTCTCGACAGCTCGTTCAAGGCCGAGGTCGCCGGCTTCGTCGACGAGCCGCTGGGCACGTTCGTCTACATGTCGCTACCGGCGCTGCGCACGGCGCTCGGCGGCTCGGTCGAACCCGTGAACGCCGCCATGGTGACGTTTGCCGCCGGCGCCGACCCCGCCGCCGTGCGCGCCGATCTGAGCTCACTTCCCGAGGTGACCGTGGTCGTCGACTCCCGCGCCCTGTACGCGATGGCGCAGTCGTTCATGGGTCTCTTCTACGCCTTCGTCGGTCTCATGGTTGCCCTCGGCGGCATCATGGCGCTGGCGCTCATCTACACGACGATGTCGTCGAACATCTCCGAGCGCCTCACCGAGTTGGCGTCGCTGCGCGCCGCCGGCATGAGCCGTCGGCGCCTGGCTCTGCTGTTGACGAGCGAGAACATGCTGCTGACGGTGCTCGGGATCGTGCCCGGGCTGATCGCCGGCTACTACGCGGCGCGCCTCTTCATGGCTTCGTTCAGCAGCGATCTGTTCACGTTCAACCTGGCCCTGCGGCCGTGGACGCCGGTGGCCGTGGCGGCGGCGTTGCTGATCGCCGCGCTGCTCTCGCAGTGGCCTGTGCTGCGCGCCGTGGAGCGCATCGACATCGCCAAGACGGTCAGGGAACGTTCGATCTAGCGAGAGGGCAATGAGATGGCGAAGCACGCGTACGCGGTGATCTACTTCCTGCTCATGGTCACCGCCATCGTCGGCGCCGATGTTCTGTTTCTGCGCAACCACTTTGTCGCGCGACTGATCACGAACATCGCCATCGTCGCCGTCTTTGCGGTCGTCTACCTCGTGTTCTCGAAGCGACTGTGAGCTAGATGGGCTCGTTCGCGCTCAGTCGCGCGAGCCCGCGGGCCACACCGTCTCTTACCATGTCCGCGTAGGGTCCGTCCGGGAGCGCTGAGAGCCGGGCCTCGGCGCTGCGGTAGTACTCCTCGGCCCGGCGTGGGTCGCCGAGTTCCTCGTGTGAGTGACCGAGGTTGAGATACAGCGACGGGTAGAAACCGGCCACACGTGCGTCGGCGACTCGGTCGGCGTAGCGCAGGCACTCCTCGTTCCAGCGCAGCGTCTCGTGCGGCCCATCCTGATGCCGAGCCACGTAGTGGGCCGCGACGCAGCGCTCATAGTCGTCGCTCGCGGCGCCCCAGGCCTGCTCGAAGAGCGACTTGGCCTCGTGCATGCGTCCCGCCGCCTCGGCCTCCATGCCCTGGGCGCACAGCTTCACGACGGCGTTGTTGGGGTCCATCTGCACCGGCGGCTCCTATCCATCGACGTCCTCGCAGACTAGCACGGCGCCCGGACGACAATCCCGGGACCGTCCGCTAAGGCGGACCACATATACCGCACTTGACATATGGTATATCATGCATATGAGGCGGCAGTGGCCGTCGGCACTGGACCGGCGTACTAGAGGAGAACACGTCATGTTGCAGACCCCACTGGAGCACATCGAGTCGGAGCAGGCCTTCAAGGAGACCCTGGCGAGCAACGAGAACGTCATGATCTGCTGCGGTCGAATGGGACCGATGTGCCTGCCCGTGTACGACGTCATGGAAGCGCTCACGCCCGAGTACCCGCACGTGGCCTTCCGTGACATGGCCTTCGACGAGCCGGTGGCGATCACCATTCGCGGCCTGCCCGAGACGCGGAGCTTCACAGGATTGCCGTTCACGGTGTACTTCAAGAACGGCGAGGTCGTCGCCGCGACGAGCAGCATTCAGACCATGGAGCAGGTCACGGCGATCCTCGACGAGCACTTCGGCGCGCAGGGCTGACCGGCGGCGATGAGCACGGACTACGACATCGTCATACTGGGGGCGGGGCCGGCGGGTCTGACCGCGGGGATCTACGCGGCACGGGCCCGGCGCTCGGTGCTCATCCTCGACAGCGGCACCATCGGCGGTCAGACGGTGCTCACCGACAAGGTGGCTAACTACCCGGGTGTGGCCGAGACCTCGGGCCGCGAGCTGTCGCAGACGATGGCGCAGCAGGCGCGCAGCTACGGCTGCGAGGTCAAGGCGTTCGCGCGCATCGTTGAGGTCGACCTGACGGGCGAGCTCAAGTCGGTCACGCTCAAGAACGGCACGCACATCACGGCGAAGGCGGTCATCGTCGCCTCTGGTGGCGTGCCGCGCAAGCTCGGCGTGGAGGGCGAGGAGCGGTTCGTCGGCAAGGGCATCTCCTACTGCGCCACCTGCGACGGCGACTTCTTCACCGACCGGCCCATCGCCGTCATCGGTGGCGGCAATTCTGCCCTCGAGGAGGCGGTGTCGTTGAGCCGCTACGCCTCGCACATCACCGTCATCCACGAGTTCGACCACTTCCAGGCCGAGCCGTGGATCGTCGCCGAGGCGCAGGCGAACGACAGGATCAGCTTCTTGATGAACCAGCGCGTGCTGGGGTTCACGGGCGAGACTGAGCTGGCCGGCGTGCGCTCGGCCGGCAAGGAGACCGGGGCCGTCTCGGAGACCCCGGTCGATGGCTGCTTCGTCTTCGTCGGCTACGTCCCCAACTCCGCGGTCTTCGCCGACCAACTGGACCTAACGGAGCGCGGCGAGATCGTCGCCGACGCCGCGCTGCGCACCAGCCTGCCGGGGGTCTTCGCCGCCGGCGACGTGCGCGAGAAGCGCGTGCGGCAGATCACCACCGCGGTGGCCGACGGCACGGTGGCGGCGCTCTCGGCCCTCGAGTATCTCAGCGAGGCGACGCCGTGACCGACGCCGCGACCGCTATCTGCAAGGCGCTCGCGCACCCGGCCCGGCGAGCGCTGCTGCAGGCCTTGAGCCGCGGCGAGTGCGACGTCGGCAGGCTCAGCGCCGGCCTCCGTCTGGATCAGCCGACGGTGTCCAAGAGCCTCGCGACGCTGCGCGCCGCCGGTCTTGTCCGGGTACGCGTCGACGGCCGGCGCCGCTGCTACTCCGTGAATCACGAGGAGATCGTGAGGCCGCTTCTCGGTCTGCTCGCCGAGCTCGAGGCGCAGGACGCAGAGAAGGCGCCGGATGCCGGGAAAGGAGCGGCGCACGGAGCGCAAGGCGGGGTGCCGGTCGGACGGCGTTCGGGTCACTGGTAGCCCGGCGGCGCACGGCCGCGAGCAGGGCGTGCCTCTCCAGAACCGGCGCAGGCGTCCGATAGGAAGACCTGCGACTATGGATAACGATCCCCTGCATGATCTCGAGCTGCTCGTTCGTTCGCGGTACGGCGCCCTGCATCTCAATACGGCGGAGGAAGACCGTGCCGAGGCGTTCGCGAAGGCTGCCGCCGAGCAGCTTCTGCTGACGCTCTTCGTGTGGCGGCGCGCCTCCGGCCTTAGGCGGGCGGGTACGCCGGCTGAGGTCTACGGCACGCGAGACCCGCGGGTCGCGCTCTCGCACATCATCGGCTCGACGTTGCCGGCGCTCTACGTCTTCCACGGCCTGGCGCCGGATCTTCAGAAACCGGAGGTGGCCGACCTTCTGCGCGAGGCGGCGCAGCGGCTCAGCGGCCGCCCCGGCGCCCTCGTGCTCACCGGCGCCGACATCGCCATCCCGGAGGCTCTGCGACCGCTGGTCGGGCCGGTACGCGTGCCCGCGCCGAGCCGGCAGGACTACGCGCAGCTACTGCACTGGGTCTGCCGTGATCTCTCGACCCGTATGCCGGTGCAGATCGCGCTGACGCCGGCCGACGAGGACCGGCTGCTGGTCAACCTTCAGGGTCTCGCCGTCGCGGAGGCCGAGAAGGTGCTCATCAAATGCATCATGGACGACGGGCGGCTGGACGCCGGAGACATCGCCCGTGTGGCGGATGCCAAGCGCGACAGCATCGAGCGCGACGGCCTGCTCGAGTACCGTCCGGTCACGGAGTCGATGGACGAGATCGCCGGCATGTCGCACCTCAAGGAATGGCTGCATAAGCGGCGCCTCTTCATGGACGATCCGCAGCGAGCGGCCCAGTTTGGCCTCGACTTTCCTCGCGGCCTTCTGCTCGTCGGCGTGCCCGGCTGTGGCAAGAGCCTCTGTGCCAAGGCGGTGGCCGCCGCCTGGTCGCTGCCGCTCGTGCGGCTCGACCCGGGCGCGCTCTACGACAAGTACATCGGGGAGACGGAGCAGAATCTGCGCAAAGCCGTCGGCGCCGCCGACCGGCTGGCGCCACTCGTTCTCTGGATCGACGAGATCGAGAAGGCGTTCGCGGTCGGCGGCGGCGACGACGGTGGTACGTCGCTGCGCGTCCTCGGCACGTTCCTTTCGTGGTTGCAGGAGCGCCACGGCGACGTCTTCGTGGTGGCGACCGCCAACGACGTGCAGCGGCTCCCCGCCGAGCTGCTGCGCAAGGGTCGCTTCGACGAGACGTTCTTCGTCGATCTGCCCGGCGAGGCGGCGCGGGCAGTCATCTTTCACGTGCACCTGCGCCGGCGAAGGCAGACGCCCGAGCGCTTCGATCTGCGGCGACTGGCGCGCGAGAGCGCCGGCTACAGCGGCGCCGAGCTGGAGCAGGTCGTCGTCTCGGCGCTCTACGCGGCCTACGCCGCCAACGCGCCGCTCAGCGACGAGCTGCTGCTCGGCGAGCTCAAGCAGATGCCACCGATTGCGGCGACGGCGCGCGAGAAGATCGACTTCGTGCGCGCCTGGGCCAAGGGCCGCACGGTACCGGCGGGCTGAGCTGCGCCCGCCCGCCGAGCACCGCCGCAACGAGGTCTGACGCGCGGACTCGCGAATTAGGCGGAGAGAGAGATGGCGACCATGAACCGAGATGCCCCGCGGAATCGGGCAGGATCCCTGCTCGAGGCGGTCGCACGCCTACCGGTCTGGGCAACGCTTCTCATCGCCGCCTCGGTCATGGCGGCGCTTGCCGGGATCGACCTGGTCACCGGAGACGAGATCAGCTTCTCCATCTTCTACCTGGCGCCGATTCTGTATGTGACGTGGTGCGCGGGTTTTCGCTGGGGTGCCGCCGCTGCCGTGGTCGCGGCGGCTACTTGGGGCGTCATCGACTTCGCCTCTGGAGCGCGGTACTCGTCCTCGTTCATACCGGTCTGGAACTCCGTGGTTCGGCTCGGCTTCTTCCTCACAAGCGCGTACATACTCCGGGCGCTCCAGCACGCCAACGAGAGGATGGAAGCGCTCGCGCACACGGACTCGCTCACCGGTGTCGCCAATGCGCGTTCCTTCTACGCGGCGCTGGAGCGTGAGATCGAACGGCAGCGCCGCTACGGATCGGCCTTCACGGTGACGTACATCGACCTCGACAACTTCAAGGCGGTGAACGACACCTGCGGCCACAGCACCGGCGATGAGCTGTTGCGCGCCGTGTCCGCCGAGGTCTCGCGAAGCTCGCGCGCAGCCGACACCGTCGCCCGGCTGGGCGGAGACGAATTCGCTGTCCTCATGCCCGAGACCGGCCAGGACGTCGCCATGGCGACGGCAGCGAGAATCCACTCCGGGGTTGTGCGCCTCATGCAGGCAAGTGCGCACGACGTGCCCGGCGCGGGAGCCACGGCCGGAGTAGTCGTGTTCGAGAGTCCTCCAGAGTCGGGCGACGCGGCCGTGAACGTCGCCGACGGGCTGATGTACAACGGCAAGGCTCTGGGGAGGGGCGTGGTGCAGCTCGTGGTCTGGCGTCAGCCTGGTCGCACGGAGCCGTTGCGCCCGACGGACGCGACGCCCCTGTCGTAGTTATCTAAAGCACTCCGGCGCTTCTTCGACTGCCTTGCTCAGCAGGAGGCGCGAATTCTCTACGGTGATGTGCGCCCCGTCGTAGAACTCCTCGGCGTCGCCGTCGAAGGCGGCGATGTCGGTGTAGTCCAGCACGCGGAAACGGTAGCGCGTGCGCTGCTGCTTCAAGTAGCGCTTGAACTGCGCGTACTGCTCGGTCCAGGCGGGGACTTGGCGAAAAGCTGCGAGCGCACGCGGCTGGATTGGCATGATGATGATGCAGGGAATGACCCCTTGCGAGTTGCAGAGCGCCATCACCTGTTCGAAGTAGGCCTTGGCGCGTGTCGTAGAGCGCGCGGCTACTTGCGTCCTCTTCTCCACCTGTGTGGGGATCCACTTGTCCAGCGACTGCTCCAGCGTGAGACCTCGCTCCCGATCGCGGTCGTAACGCGTGTACTCGAGCATGCCGCGCTCCGTAAAGCGGTTGATGGCGAGGAGATTCTTGATGCCGGGCTCACCGCGCCGCTCCTTCTGCTCTGCGATGAGGGTGGGAGGGAACCATTGCGACAATCGCCGATCGTAGATGAGACCCTGGGCAAACGTGGTGTCTGTGAGGCTTCCCACCTGCATACCCCAGACGAGCCGCAGTTTGTTGTTTGGCGCGCGGCTGTACAGGTAGTTCGTGAAGGCCCACACATCCTCGGGCTTGCAGTTGCTCACCGCGCAGTTCATGGCCGAAAGGCCGGTGAGCTGCGTCACGAAGTCCGGCTCGAGGCGTGTTGTGCGCGAGCCGCCGATCAGCATGAGCTGGGGCGGCCCCGGCAACTCGTCGATCAGGTCCGCCTTGAAGCTGTGGACGTAGCCGATCTCCTTGTAGCGCCGAAGCTCCCAAATGGGAGTCTCTGGAGAGGCGCCGGCGTAGGTGATGAGTGCCGCGCCGCCGCCGAGGAGAATCACCAAAATCAGGAGGGGAGGGAGGAGTCTGGACAGCCACCGAGTGCGTCGTCTGGCCATTGTCCCTCCCTTCTTGTGCCACGAATCGACCGGTTCGATTCTTCCGGGCGGGCCTTCTGCATGTCAAACGCAATCCCTTCATCTTCTGGGGATGGGCGGCTCGGTGCGCTGCGATTGGTCGGCGCGCCTTCTGCTTGCGCGGGAGCGGCCGACGGCCAGCACGCCAAGGCCCGCCAGAGCCACTGCGGCAAGCGTGACGCCGACGATTGCCGGCCAGAGGTGCGCGCCTTCGGGCTCCGGCGTGCTCGCCGGAGGGCTTGCCGGCGTTGCCAACGATGCGGGCGCGGCGACGGCGCGCGGTGTTGACCCCTCCGGCGCCAGTTCGGCGTTGAAGATCACGGCTGTCTCGTAGGCGAGCCAGGCCTGATAGACCTCGCGGCCGGATAGCAGGAGGTGGTCGAGGTCGTAGAAGTCGTCGCTGCTGAGCTGCGCGTCGGGTACGAAGTCGATGAAGCGGGCGCCGTGCTTCTCTGCCAGACGGCGCCCGGTGCTCAAGTAGCGCTTGTTCACCTCGCTGAGGTCGCCGCCCATCGCATCGATGTCTCGCGGCAGCGCGAGCACCACGGTGGTGTAGCCGCGGCGCACGCACGTCTCAATCAGCAGGTCCAGCTGCTTGGCGTGCGCGTCGAACCGCTCGTTGAACAGTCGCTGGCGGCGCTCGAGCCAGTACGTCACCCGCTCGCGCTTGCGTGCCGGCGTCCAGGCGTTTACGGCTCGGTAGTGGTGGCGCACGAAGGTCGGTTTCGTGGCCGGCGGAGTCACGTCCGTGGTGGTGGTGAAGTCGGCGGTGAAGCGGCCCGCGTTGATCCCGATGAAGACGATCATGGGTGTCTTCGGGAGGGTCTTGACGAGTGCCAGTTCCTGCTCGAAGGTCTGCCGTCGCGTGCCCAGGTCGTACGTCGTCACGCGCATGCCGCCGAGCTTCTCCACATCGGCGGCCCAATCGGCGTTGGTCTTGACTGCTTCTCGGGCGCTGGAGCCACCGAGCAGCAGAACGACCGGATCGGGTGGCGGGTCGTCGCGGAGCTGCCCCGCCACCCACAGCGCGTACTGCCACTCGGGTCCGTCGATGGCGGACGCGGTCGGCGGGAAGAGCCCGGCGACGCACATCACACAGAGGCACGCTAGCAGGAGGATGGGGAGGCGCCGGGCGCTCACGAGGACGCACCCGACCTTGAAGTACCAGTCATTCCAGTCACTGTACCACCCTCGGTCGGCCGTCGGCCGGGTGTCTCTTGCCGAGGGGGATACCACGTGCGGGGTAGCGGCTCGGCGCTCCCGCAGCTTCGCCGGCGGCCGCGACTGCCGTGGATGCGGCGTCCGTCCTACCTCCGCGGGGGTGACGGCCGGTCGTCCGCCGGGGGCACGACGGTCTCCCTGGAGTGGCCCGCGGCGCCGCGCAAATATCCCTCCGCGGCGCCCCCTGATTCACCACCGTTAGGGGATTCGCCCGCGGCGACCCCGGCGTAGCGTTTCCTCACTGAAACGATCGAGGGGGGAGACATGCAGACCACCGTCATCCAGGAGCGACACTACGCCAGGACGCGCGATGCGCTCGTCCGCATGGAGCAGGAGTTCGTCGCCGAGTCGCTCCTCGAGCAGTCGTTCGCGGGCCGCGCCGTCGTGCAAGCGCGCGGCCTCACTCGTACCTACGGCGGGGGCGACGCCGTCGTCCACGCGCTTCGCGGCGTCGACATCGATATTGCCGCCGGTCGGCTGACGGCGATCATGGGTCCGTCCGGATCGGGCAAGAGCACCTTGATGCATATTCTCGCCGGCCTCGATCAGCCCAGCAGCGGCGAAGCGTGGATCGACGGCAGCGAAATCACTCGTCTCTCCGAGAAGAAGCTCACGCAGTTGCGCCGCGACAAGATCGGCTTCATCTTCCAGAGCTTCAATCTTCTCGCCACGCTGAGCGCCGACGAGAACATCGTGCTGCCGCTCTCGCTGGCGCGCCGCGCGGCGGATGAGGCCTGGCGGCGCGCGGTGATTGAGGCGGTGGGTCTGCAAGATCGTCTGACCCACCGCCCGGCCGAGCTCTCCGGTGGCCAGCAGCAGCGCGTCGCCGTCGCCCGCGCGCTCATCACTCGGCCGTCCGTCCTGTTTGCCGACGAGCCGACGGGCAACCTCGATTCGCGCACCGGTGGCGAGGTGCTGGATCTGCTGCGGCGCAGTGTCGACGAGTTTGGTCAGACCATCATCATGGTCACGCACGACGCCGGCGCCGCCAGCATCGCCGATCGCGTTGTGTTCCTCAAGGACGGGCAGATCGTTCTCGATCGCGCGCGCATGAGCCGCGACGCCATCTACGACACCATCAAACACCTCGAGACGCCGATGGCCGCACCTGTCGCCGGCGTCACTGTGGGGGTCTGAGATGACGCGCCTCGCTCTCCGCAACCTGGCCAGCCGGCCGTTGCGTACTATCCTCACGACGCTGGCCATCCTCCTCGGCGTGGCCATGATCACGGGGACGTACGTCCTCACCGATCAGATCAACAACGGATTCGCCAACATCTTCGAGACCTCGTTCAAGGGCACGGCCGTGCAGATCGAGCAGAAGAGCTCGTTCGGCAGCCTTGAGGGCGACGCGGTGCAGACGATGAGCGACGGCCTCGTCGCCGATGTGCTTGCCGTTCCCGGCGTCGACGACGTCGCCGGCATCTACGAGACGGTGGGCGCCGCAATCGTCGACGGGAAGCCCGTCGAGACCGGCGGCGCCCCGACGTTGCTGACGACGAGCACAGGCGAGCCCTTTAACCAGGCGACGCTCGTCGCCGGCGGCGAGATCCAGAGGCGTAACGAGGTCGCGATCATCAAGAGCTTTGCCGAGAAGACCGGCCTGCAGCCCGGCGACACGTTCACCGTCGCCGGCCCGGCCGGCCGCGAAGAGGTCAAGGTCGCCGGCGTCTTCGAATGGGGCGAGTCCGGCTCTCTCGGCG
>DAIQNY010000081.1:0-12859 GCA_036788155.1 Actinomycetota bacterium
ATGTGATTGGTGGGGTTGTTGAAGATCAGGCGGCCGCCCTCGGCGTGGAAGGCATTGACCTCGACGTCCTCCTCGTAGCCGATGGACGGGAAGAACTTGCGGATCTGGACGTTCTGCTTGCCGTAGCCGGCGAAGTCGATGTCCGTGTACACCCGGTTGAGCTTCTCCTGGAGGTACCCGTACTCCGGGCAGTGGTGCCAGAAGGCGAGGGCGCCGATCACCCGCAGGTGCACGCCTGCCTCCTCGCCGGCCTTGACCACCCGGACGGCCTCCTCCTGGAACTTCTTCGCCAGCTCCGGATCGACCTTGCCCATGCCGACGTCCGGCCCTACCTCTCCGGCCGGTCGTGTCATCTCATCGCTCATCAGCCGCTCCCACTCCCTAGACGGTCTCGAGCCACGACGGGAACGCCGGCTTGGCCGCGTTCTCGTGAAGGCGCCGGACCCTGTTCATGCCGTACTCCATGAAGTCGAAGTCGAGCTTCGACAGGCGCACCTGGATCATCGCCCAGATACTCCACCACAGGTCGGCCACGATCTTGTGCAGCATCATACGCGCGTAGCGGGACTCGTTGAAGGAGCCGCAGTACCGCGTGATGATGGCCAGTTCCTCATCCTCGGACAAGGGATGCTCCACGCAGAAGTCGCCCAGATCGAAGAACGGATCGGACTGGCCACCGTATTCCCAGTCGATCACCCACATCTTGCCGCTCTCCTCGAGCATGAAGTTCTCGGAGAGCAGGTCGCAGTGGCAGGCGACGCTGGCGGGCTGGTCGCGCTTCATCGCCTGCTCGATGTCGTCGCCGAGCGCGAGCATCCAGTCGATGTCGTCCGGGAACGGCGCGTCCACGCCGCGAGCCATGTCCATGTACTCGCGGATCATGTCGAACACGTGGATCTCGTTCACGAAAGTGGCCCTGTCGTGGTACTGCCGCACCGCGTCTACGACCTTCTCCAGCCGGTCGGGGTGGCCGGCGAGGTCCTCCGGATGCATCGTCCGCGCCTCGATGAAGGGCACGACGGTGCACATCTCCGGCTCGAGGCTGTACAGCACGGGCGGAGAGACACCGGCCCGCGAGGCCGCCAGCGCGTTCTTGTGCTCGACCTCGCGGTCGATGAACAGGTCGCTGCCCTGACCCGGGATGCGCATGACGTACCTGCCGCCCCAGGGCAAGTCCTCACGACCGGTCACCGTGACGACGTAGTTGTGGTTGGTGATGCCGCCGCCGAGCGTCTCGAACCGGACGTCGAGACCCTCCCAGTCCGGGATGCGGGCGATCGCCGCCTCCGGGGTCAGATGCTCCGCCACTGCCACGTCGTCCACCCTTTCGTTGCCTTGGTTGTCCGCCATACCTCCGCTCCCGGCCGTCACGCCGGGACCACCTCACACTGGGGCCCGGCGCGCTGGATCTGCATCACCATGGCCGGGTCGATGCCGTCGTCGACGAGCACCACGTCGATCTGGTCGAGCGGGCAGATGACCAGGGGGCCGACCAGCCCGATCTTGCTGGAGTCGGCCAGCACCACCACTTCGCTGCGGGTGCGGCGGATCATGGCCAACTCGATGGTGGCCGCGGCCATGCTCGACGTCGTGAGCCCGGCCCGCAGATCCAGACAATCGGCGCCCAGGAACGCCTTGTCCGCGTACACCTGGTTGATCAGGTCGAGCGGCCAGGTGCCTTCCACGGCGTCGAGCTGAGGCCGGTACAACCCGCCGAGGAACAGTACCTCGAGCTTCAGCCCGCGAGCGTCCGCCGCCACCGCGAGGCTGTGGGTGACCACGCGCGCCTCGAGCTCAGGATCGACATGGCGCAGGATGTTGACGACCGTGGTGCCCGAACCGAAGAACACCGTGTCCTGCGGCTCGATCATCTCGGCGGCGGCGGCGGCGATGGCGTCCTTCTGGGCCGCGTTGACGGCGACCGCGTCGTCCCAGCGCGGCTCCGAGGAGAGCTGCTCCTTGAGCATCGCGCCGCCGTACGTGCGGTCGAGCACGCCCTCCTGCTCGAGGAGCAGCAGGTCGCGGCGGATGGTGATCTCGGAGACGCCGAGGCTCTCGCTGAGCGCGGGGACGCGGACGACGCGCTGATCCTTGAGCGCCGCGACGATACGGGCCCGGCGCTCGGCCGGGAGCATCTCACGCGGAGCCGGTGTAGCCACGTCATCCCCCTTGGAGCCTTTGCGCCGGCGCGCCATTTCCCCCTGCCTCCCAGAGACGATCGAATCAGGAACAATCACGACCGTTCAAAGATGATCGCATACTACGCGCAGATGATCATCTGTCAAGGTCAGATCGTTTGATCCATGAGCGATCGTGAATGACTTCCATCCACTCGTGAATGGTGTTGAACGATTTGTGCGCCCGCGAGCGCCGCGCCTCAGGGCAACGGGTGGCCAGGTCCAACGGACACCACGGCGGCCGAAGGAGATACGAGGGAAGTGAAACGTCGACGGGCACACCCAGGGAGGCGGCGATGCGTAAGGTCGATGTGGCGGTCGTCGGCAGTGGAACGGCGGCGCAGAACGTGGTGCCGCGCTGCGCGCAGGCGGGCCTGCGGGTGGCGGTCGTCGACCGCCTCCCGTATGGCGGGACCTGCGCGCAGCGCGGCTGCGACCCGAAGAAGGTACTGCTCGCCGCCGCCGAGGCGGTGAGCCGCGCGCGCGGCCTGGAGGGACAGGGGCTGCGGGGCGGGCCGGCCGTCGAGTGGCCCGCCCTGATCGCCCGCAAGCGTTCCTTCACCGAGCCAGTCCCCGAGCGCATCGAGAGCTGGCTAGGGGACGCCGGCGCCGAGACGCTGCACGGCGTGGCGAGGCTGCGCGACGCGCACACTCTGGAGGTGGACGGTGAGGTGTACGAAGCCGCCGATCTCGTGATCGCCGCCGGCTCCCGGCCGGTGGAGCTCGACATCCCCGGCGAGGAGCTGGTGACGACCAGCGCCCAGTTCATGGAGCTCGACGAACTGCCGCCGCGCATCGTCTTCGTCGGTGGCGGCTACATCTCGTTCGAGTTCGCCTGGCTTGCACGGATGGCCGGCGCCGAGGTGACCCTCCTCCACCGCTCCCGGCACGTGCTCAAGGGCTTCGACGGACAGCTGGCGGACCAGCTCGTCGAACGCTACCGATCGTTGGGGATCGACGTGCACACAGACACGCCCGTACGCGCGGTGGAGCGCCGCGACAACGGGCTGCTGGTGACGCACGAGTGCGGTGACGTCGCCGCCGACCTCGTGGTCCACGGCGCCGGCCGTGTGGCCGACCTCGCCGACCTGGGCGTCGAGGAGGCGGGCATCGAGACCGGCCCCCGCGGTGTGCGTGTGGACGAGCACCTGCGCAGCGTGAGCGACCCGCATGTGTGGGCCGCAGGCGACGCCGCCGACAAGGGCCTGCCGCTGACTCCCGTGGCGTCCAGGGAGGGCAAGGTCGTGGCGGCGGGGATCCTCGGCGAGGACGCCGCCTACGACGGCCGGGCGGTCCCCACGATCTGCTTCAGCGACCCGCCACTGGCGGCCGTAGGCATGAGCACCGCCGAGGCGGAGCGGCGGAGCGACCGAGTGCGCGTCGAACGCGCGGACACGAGCGACTGGTTCAGCCAGCGCCGCGTGGGTCACACGCACGGCGGCGCGGCGCTCGTGACGGACGCGGAGAGCGGCCGGCTGCTCGGGGCCCACTTGCTGGGCGTGGGCGCCGACGAGGTGATCAACGTCCTCGCCCTGGCCGTCCGGCACGGTCTCACAGCGGCCGACTTGGCGGCGACGACGTTCGGCTACCCGACGGCCGCTTCGGAACTCTCGTATCTGGTGGGCTGAGCCCGTCTCCACATCATTCCGCTCGCCACGGCGGTGACCCGTTTGCCCCGAGCCGATTCCGGTCAGGTGCAAAGAGAGACAACACGCGACAGGGGAGGCCCTCCATGGCGACCATCGGCGAGACGATCGACCTCCACGTGCCCCTGGCCGTGGCACGTCAGAAGTGGTACGAGTACATCAATGGGATGATCATCGGATCGGGCGCGGGGCCCCGCGAACGCGAGTATCCCTTCCGCTGGCGCAAGGAGGAGCGCGACGCGGACGAGGGAGCCGTCCAGTTCGCCGTGGTCGACGACGTCACGACGCGCCTGACCGTCACGCTGCAGTTCCCACAGGACGACGACGAATCGGAGCATGATGCGGACCAGATCGAGCGTCTGCGGTCCGACCTGCGCGGTGACCTCGGTCTGTTCAAGAGGTACGCCGAGGGCAAGCTCCGCAAAGCCGCCTGACACCAGGAGGGCCGATCATGAAGGTGCCCTCCTGGGAGGACGTCCGCACCCTCCTCACGCACGACGGTGAGAGTCGCGTCTCCCTCTCCCTGCCGACGCATCGCGGCGGCCGGGAGACGGAGCAGGACCGGATCCGCCTCAAGAACCTGGTGCGCAGGGCCGAGGACGAGCTCGGCCGCCTCGGCCTGCGCGGTCCCGAAGCCGGCGCCGTGCTGGCGCCCGCGTATCGGGTGCTCGACGACGCCGGCTTCTGGCGCGAGCGACAGGACGGGCTCGCGCTGTTCCTTGCGCCGGACTGGTCGATGATCGTCCGGACGCCTGTCGCCCTGGAGGAGTCGATCGTCACTGGCGGCCGCTTCCGGATCCGCCCGCTCCTGCCGGCACTCTGGCCGGAGCTGCGCTTCGGCATCCTGGCGTTGAGCCGTCACGCCGCGCGTCTGCTCGACGCGACGCGCTTCACCGTGCGTGAGGTCGACGCCCCTGGGATGCCGGACGGGGTCGCCGGCCTCCCCGGCGAGGTCGAGACCGAGCGGCAGCTGCAGGCTCACGTGGCATCCCGCCGTGGAGAGAGCCGGGCCGGCGGGGCAGTCGCCTTCCACGGCCACGGACTGCCGCGCGACGCCGAGGAGGATCGTCTGCTCGAGTACTTCAGGGCCGTGGACGGCAGCGTCACGGCCGTCATGCGCCACGACGGAGCGCCGCTCGTCCTCGCCGCGGTGGAGCACTTCGTCCCGCTCTTCCGCGAGGTGACGACACATCCGTGGGTGATGGAGGACGCCGTGGCCGGCAATCCGGACGAGCTCTCCAACGAAGAGCTGCACCGGCGCGCGTGGCAGGTCGTCCAGCCGGTAGCGGGCCGGGAGGCCGACGAGCGCCTGGCGCGCTTCGACGAGCGCGCTGCGAAGGGAGACGCCGTCCACGGTCTGACGAACGCGCTGAGGAGCGCCCGGGCGGCGCGCGTCGAGACGCTGTTCCTCTGCGAGGACGACGTGGTATGGGGACGCTACGACGCGGAGAGCGACCGGGCGCGGATCCACGAGGAGCGCCGGCCCGGTGACGAAGACCTGCTGGACCGCGCCGCCGCCGAGACCATACGCACCGGCGGCGCCGTCATCAGCCTGCCCCGCGACCGCATGCCCGTCCGCGAGCCGGTCGCCGCCCTGCTCAGATACTGAGGGCCGTCCGCCGCCGCGGCGGACGGCCCTGCGCCGCCCACGACCGATAGCCCGTTCCGGATCAGGCGGCGCGCTCCGAACCAGACCCCTGCGAGCTCTCCTGCCCGGCCATGCCCGATCCGGCTCCCGGCGTCCCGGACTGCGTAGCCGCGCCTGATTCGCCTGTCGTGCTGCCGGAGCTGGACGCTTCGCCCTGCCGGGAGCCGGCCGCCGCCTCAGTGCCGGCCGTCTCCCCGCCTCGGCCTTCGCCTGCCCCGGTCACCTGCTGCGGCTCCTCGCCTCCCTGCTGCACCTCGATGCGACGCGGCTGCTTCTGCTCCGACTTGGGCAGGTGGACCTCGAGCACTCCGTTGCCGCACTGGGCGCTGATGCGCTCGGTGTCGATGTCCTGCGGCAACGCGATGCTCCGCTGGAACTCGCCGTACTCGCGCTCCACACGCTGGAACCGAGCGCCGTCGCCTACCTTGTAGGTGCGCTCGCGCCTCCCCTTGATGCTGAGGACGTTGTCGTCCACGTCGACCTCGATGTCGTTCGGGTCCACGCCCGGCAGGTCGCACTGCACGAGGAACTCCTCGCCCTTGTCCACCAGATCTATGGTGGGGATGAACCCCTCCGAGCGATTGCCCAGCATCCGGTTGAAGACCCGGTTGAACTCGGTCATCTCACGGAACGGGTCCCATCTGACGATCGCCATCTCGCATCGCCTCCTTTGCTCGTGCCATCCTGACCCTTAGGGTCTTCCCGGGCCCCGTCCGGCTACGCGGTCGACCGGCGCGGCACGCGGCGCCGTGCAGTCGCCGTGACGTGGAGCTCGGCGCGACCCCGCCACAGTCCAGCCCGGCGCGGAGATCGGCGCGTTGTCGCGCCCCTCCCGGGATGCGAGGTCCGCCTGCGCCACGTAGAGTACCGGGCATGCCGCGACCGCCCCACGCCGCCCTGCTCGCCCTCGCCGTGCTGCTCGCGGCCCTGGCCGGGCTCGGTGTGGCCGGCGCGGTCGCGGGGTCGGAGGCGGGCGCGACGGCTTCGCCGGGCACGCCCGCCGTCACCCCCTCGGCCTCCCCGGCTCCCGAGCCGGCCGCCGACGACGCGACCCTGTCCATCGCCGACGCCGTGATCCTGGGCGTCGTGGAGGGCCTTACCGAGTACCTGCCGGTGAGCTCCACCGGCCACCTGCTGCTGGCCACGGAGATCCTGGGCCTCACCGACACCGAGCAGGAGAAGGCCGCTGCCGACGCCTACGTGATCGTCATCCAGGTCGGCGCCATCATCGCCGTGCTCGTCCTCTACTGGCGCCGTGTCTGGAGCATGGTGCTCGGAATCCTCGGCCGCGACCCGGCCGGCCGGCGCGTCGCCGTCGCCCTCATCGCCTCGGTGATCCCGGCCGTCGTCATCGGCGTCCTCGGAGAGCAACTGCTCAAGGACTACCTGTTCGACCTCTGGCCCATCACCGCCGCTTGGCTCGTCGGCGGCGTCGTCATCCTCGCCGTTTCCCGGCACGACGTGCGCAGCGGGCACGACTCCAACGAGGGCGACGCCCTGGAGCAGCTGACCGCTCGCAGGGCCCTCATCATCGGTCTGCTGCAGTGCGTCGCCATGTGGCCGGGCGTGAGTCGCAGCCTCATCACCATCCTGGGGGGCCGCCTGGTCGGGCTCAGCACGCAGGCGGCCGTGGAGTACAGCTTCCTGCTCGGCCTTGTCACGCTCACCGGCGCGTCGGTCTACGAGACGGCCAAGGAGGGCGGCGCGATCATCGACACGCTCGGCGTGGTGGCGCCGGTCGTGGGCATCGTCGCCGCCTTCGTCGCCGCGGCGCTCTCGATCAAGTGGATGGTCGGCTACCTCAACCGCCACAGCCTCGCGATTTTCGGCTGGTACCGCATCGGCCTCGCCGTCGTCGTGGCGGCGCTGCTGATCGCCGAGGTGCTGTAGGCGGCGGCCGCCCCGGACCCGCTCTGGTATACTCGCCACCTCGCTCCGCACGTCGCCTGACGTCCCTATGCCAGACTCGGCGCCCGCGTCGCCCGCCGCGAGCCGCGGACGCCGGCGCCCCGACTCCGCCGGCGCACCGAGTCCCATTCCCGGGCGCGGGACGGACGGCCGGAGAGCGCGTGAGCACACTCCCCATAGCAGACGACGGCGCCCCCTTCGACCGCATCCTCCCCGGCTGCGATGAAGTCGTGCGACTCGTTGAGGAGGGTCACGAGCTAGGGTGCCTGAGCAGCGCCGCGGTCGCCAAAGCGCTGAGCGACGTCGAGGCGACGGCGGCGCAGGTCGAGGAACTCCTGCTCGCACTGGCCGACCTCGGCATCGAGATCGTGGAAGACGACACGCCGCCCGCGGCGACTGGCGACGACGCGCCGGACGACGACGGCGCGCCACAAGCCGGGCTCGACCTCACCACGAAGCAGACCACGGGCGACCCCGTGCGCCTGTACTTCCAGGCGATGGGCAAGATCCCGCTCCTCACGGCGGTGGAGGAGGTGTCCCTGGCCCGGCGTATCGAGTGCGGGGACGAGACCGCCCGCCACGAGCTCATCGAGGCGAACCTGCGCCTGGTCGTCAGCATCGCCAAGCGGCACGCCGGCAAGGGCATGCCGCTCCTCGACCTCATCCAGGAAGGCAATCTCGGCCTGATGCGCGCCGTGGACAAGTTCGACTACCGGCGCGGGTTCAAGTTCAGCACCTACGCCACCTGGTGGATCCGCCAGGCCGTGAGCCGCGCTCTCGCCGACCAGGCACGCACCATCCGCATACCCGTCCACATGGTCGAGAACATCCACAGGCTCGTCCGCGTGCAGCGTCAACTCCTGCAGGAGAACGGCCGAGAGCCGACAACGGACGAGCTCGCCGCCGAGCTGGGCGTGACACCGGCGAGGGTCCACGAGATCCAGCGGATCAGCCGGGAGCCGGCCAGCCTCCAGCAGTCCATCGGCGACGAGGGCGAGTCCCAGCTGGGCGATCTCGTCGAGGACACCCAGCTGCCGGCGCCGCCCGAGGAGGTCTCGGCGATCGTCCGGCGGGAGGACGTCCTCGTCGTCCTCAATCTGCTGTCGCACCGTGAACGCAGCGTGCTCGAGCTGCGCTTCGGCCTCGAGGACGGCCGGCCGCGCACTCTGGACGAGGTCGGCCGCGTCTTCGGGGTCACGCGCGAGCGCATCCGCCAGATCGAGGTCAAGACGCTTGCCAAACTCAGGACCTTCCGGGAGGCACAGTGCCTGCACGGACACCTGGAGTAGACGGCACGGGTCCCGGCGCGTCGTCCCGCACCTATACTCGAGGTACGGCCGGTCTGCCGGCCGACGCCCCATGAAGATCCGCCTCATCGAACCGGCGCCACCCAGCGTCCACCTCATGTCACCGTGGCGCTATCCCCGCCTCGGCCTGCCCATGATCGGCGCGGCGCTCGCCGCAGCCGGACACGACGTGCGCATCTACTGCCCGCAGCTGGCTCCCTTCGACTGGAGCGACGTCTCGACGGCAGACATGGTGGGATTCTCGACGACGACGTCCACCGCACCGGCCGCCTACGGCATGGCACACCCCCTGCGGGAGCGCGGCATCCCCGTCGTCATCGGCGGCTCGCACGTCACCTTCATGGCCGACGAAGCGCTCGAGCACGCCGACTTCGTCGCCCGTGGCGAAGGCGGCGACCAGCTCATGCTCGAGCTCATCGAGTCGCTGCACGGCGGCGGGGACCTCGAGTTTATCGCCGGTCTCTCGTTCCTCAGGGACGGGCGGCCGGTGCACAACGCGCTCCGGCCGCCCGTCAAGGACCTCGATGCCGCCCCGGTCCCCGATCTCACTCTCATCGCCGGCCACGAGCGCATGCGCTCCACGCCCATCCTCACCAGCCTGGGCTGTCCGTTCGGCTGCAACTTCTGCTCCGTCACACAGATGTTCGGGCGCAAGTACCGCTTCCGCAGCGCCGAGAGCGTGGTCGCCGAGATCGAGGCCAAGAAGCCCTCGCACATCTTCTTCTACGACGACAACTTCGCCGCCGACCGCACGCGCCTCAAGGTCCTGCTGCGCCTGATGATCGCGCGCGGCCTCGTGATCCCCTCGCAGTCACAGGTCCGCACCGACGCGACCAGGGACCCGGAACTCCTGGAGCTCATGAAGCGCTCCGGCTGCGAGACCCTGGCTCTGGGCCTCGAGTCAGTCGACCAGGCATCGCTGGACGCGCTGCACAAATCGCAGACCGTGAGCGACATCGTGGCCGCGATCGACGCGATCCACGCGCACGGTATGCGCGTCCACGGCATGTTCGTGCTCGGCGCGGGCACCGACGACCAAGGCACCATGCCGCGCACCGTCGACTTCGCCATCCGTCACCGCATCGACACCGTCATGCTCAACGTGCTCACCCCCGCCCCCGGCAGCGCCTGGTTCGAGGAGATGGACGCCTCCGGGCGCATCTTCGACAGGCGCTGGGAGCTCTACGACGGCCAGCACGTGGTCATCACGCCCACGCACATGGAGCCTGCCGAGCTGCAGCGAGCCGTGCTCGACGGCTACACGAGGTTCTACTCCCCGAAGCAGTGGCTGAGGTGCCTGCTGGAGCGGCGCTGGCTGAGTCTCCGCGACCACACGTGGTGCCTGTGGTACGCACGACGCTGGGCGAAGGACCGTGGCAACCGGGAGTACCTCGCTGCCCTCGCTCACGCGCCCGGCCCGGCCACGCACCCCGTGCCCGTCGCGGCGCCGAACGCGACGTGCTGAGCCTGCCGGCTCAGGCCTCGAGCTTTGCGGCGGCCCCGATCGCGCGTCCGTCGAACACCGGGACGACGTCCACGAGGTCGCACGAGAACGAGTACGGCAGCACGTCGTCCAGCCCGAGCCGCTGCAGCCGGTGGCGCTGCGCGGCCTTCTCGACGTAGCCCAGGACGTCGGGCTCGGCCGCGCTCCACAGGTCCAGCGCGGCCTCGGCGGAGTCGCAGTCGGCCCGGAACAGACCGCTCTCGAGCAGCCTCCGCGTCAAGGCTCCGGCGAACAGCGCGTCCTCCAGGCAGAACTTGTTCTTCCAGCCCGAGCACAGGACGACGACGTCCTTGCCCTGCCGCGCCAGCCACTGCGTGAGCGCGGAAATGTTGAGGAACGCCCCGACGGCGACCGCACTCGCGCCGCTCGCGATGTGCAGCGCCTTCGTGCCGTTGGTGGTGCAGTACACCAGCGTGCGCCCGCCGATGGCCTCGCGCGTGAAGCTGAAGGCGGAATTGCCGAAGTCGGCCCAGTCGAGCTGCACGCCGTCCTTCTCGGAGGCCACCAGGTAGCCCTCGGCCTTGAGCGCCTTCGCCTCGTCGTGGGTGGCCACCGGGATGATCTCCTCCACACCGTTCCCGACCGCGGTGACGATGGTGGTCGTGGCGCGCAGCACGTCGACGAGCACGACGATGAAGTCGCCCGTGGTCAGGATGTCGTCGAACAGCTTGGGTGAGAAGCAGACCTCGACGGTGCTCTTGTCCGGCACCGGCCCCATCCTTTCGACGCGGAGACTGGTGGACCTAAGAGGACATAATTCGAACCTTTGTCAAGATCATGAGCGCAATCGGACGAAGAAGAAACTGACCAAATTGTCGACAGAGGACCTCGCCCGGTTCAAGCACCAGCTGCGCTACCCGCCCGAGAGGCTACAGCAACTGCTCGATTATCTGTATCCAGATTGATTCGCTTTTCGTCCTTTTGGACTCATCGGCATGAATACACATTCATGGAAGCAAAAATGGCAAGTAGCTGGTAGGCATCGCATTGTGCAGCTTGCACCGACTCACGATTGTGGGAGTTAGATCGCATATGACTTAGCGGAAGCCCGGCACGCTATCGGCCCCGCTGATGGGGCGACCGCTCGCCGTCTGCGTCCCGCCGTCGCGAATTCGCTGCAGGTACCCCAGAGCCTGTTCAATCGGGTCCTTGCTCTCGCCCGCCGCAGCCTCGTTGCGCATCGGTCGCTTGAGTTCCACCACGACGAGCGCTGGTCGGCCCCCCGACATGAGTACTTGAACCGCCCCGGGTTCAGTGGAGACTCGTTTGCTTGGGTGCTTCCTATTCTCCTTGGGCAGCTTGACGATAGTACTCCTCTTCGAGCTCAGCCGGTGGGACGTGGCCGATCGGCTCGAGCAACCGGCGATGGTCGAACCAGTCGATCCATTCGAGCGTCGCGAACTCGACCTCTTCGAGGCCCTTCCAGGGTCCCTATGGCGGATCATCTCCCATCCTCTGCCACGATTGGCCGCCAACCAGCGGTCAGGTTCGCCAGATGCCCGTCAGACTTCTCGTTCTCAATGCGCCCCGGAGTGCCGTAGCACCCGAGTACCGCGCGCTCGGAGGCTTCGTCGGCGCGAGCCTACACTAGAGTCCCTGCGCGAGCATCGACGTAGCTCGCGATAGCCTTGGCCTGGCTCTCCCCATCGAGTTCAGCCTCGCGCAGCACGACCTCGCCCTGTCCGCTCCCCAGATAGCGACCATGACGGTATGGGTGCAGACTTGCGGCCAGGCCGCCGTCGGAGCGCACCCAGCGATGCAGCGTCGGCAGCGTAAACCCGGTGATGCCGATCGCCTCGCGGCCGCGCTCCTCGGGGAAGATCTCGCGCCGGCGCTCCGCGGGCAACAGGTCGAAGAGCTCAGCGCTGGCGACGTAGTAGACCAGTGCGTCGATGCCCCTCGCCTCGAGCAGCGGCAGCGCCTCCTCGACGAAAGCGTACGTGATGGCACTCTCCTGGAGCACGACGGTGACGTCGGGTTCGCCCACGGGCCGCCGCAGGACGTACACGCCCTCGACGGCAGCGGCGGCCGAGGCGAGGCCGAGCGCTTCGCGGTCGGGCACCGTCTCGCTCGGCCTGGTGACAAACGCCGAGATGACCGCGGGTCGCTTCTGGAGCGCTGCGGTCAGCAACGGCCAGATCTCCCGTGGCTCCCACGGCGTCAGCGCTATCGCGGTGCTCAGCGGGAAGTCCTGCTGCAGGAGCTGCAGGGCCTGGGGATCGGCATGGGTGGGGCCGTCCTCGCCGGTCTTCAGGCCGGCATGGCCGCAGACGAGCACGATCGGGTTGACGGGCTCACCGGTAGCGGTCTGCCGTGCCTGCTGGCCAATGGCGTGCAGGCGCGCGGAGATGTGCGCAAGCGGGGCCATGAAGGCGCCGTAGGACGAGCCCACGCCGATGGCGTGCCCAAAGCTGGCGATGCCGCTAAGCACGCCGGTGATTGCGTCCTCGCAGATGCCGCCAACGGAGAGCTGCCGCGCGTCCGGGTTCACGTGCGCATTCCAGAAGCCGCCTGCGTAGTCCGAGCCGATCAAATCGACGCTGGTCGAGCCGAGCAGGTCGGCCGAGGCAGTGAGCACGGCGCCGCCCGAGACCGAGTTCAAGTGGCCGAGCGCACGGCCCAGCTCGGCGCGCAGCGTCGTGGACGCGCCGGGTTCGAGGCGCAGCCCG
>DAIQNY010000082.1:0-12677 GCA_036788155.1 Actinomycetota bacterium
ACTGGCTGGCCGAGCACCCGCCGGAGTGGGAGTGGCCGTGCGACATCGTCCCGGCGGAGGTGCCGGACGACCACCCGATCGTGACCGGGACCCTGGCCGCCGGGGCCGACGTCGGGCGGCCCGGCCGCATCAGCGGCCTGGATTCCTGGCACGACGCCGCTGTCTTCACCCGGGTCGCCGGGACGCCGACGGTGTCGTTCGGTCCCGGCGACCTCGCCAAGGCACACACGATCGACGAATGCGTGCCGGTGCAGGACCTGGTCGACCACGCCGCTGCCGTGGCTCTCATGCTGCTCCGCTGGTGCGAGCGTGGGAGCTGACCGGCGTCGCTGGTGAGGGCGGCGCCGACGAACTGGCGGCGGCGCTTGATGAGGGTCAAGGTCGGCCGGAAGCTGGTCCGGGCATGCTCGGACTGACGGTTCGCACCACTGCCCACTGAACGGAGTCCCCATGCAGACCATCACTGCCGGCCAGGTCGACGCCGCCGACAATCCGCACGGAGTCGACGTGCGACACCTGCACGCCACACCCCATGTCCTCGTCAGCCAGATCACGCTCGAGCCGGGAGAGGTCGTCAGGCCGCACAAGGCGCCCGTCGACGCGTTCTTCTACGTGCTGGAGGGCGAGTCCGTGGTGGAGGTCGAGGGCGAGTCCGTCGTCGCCGGTGTCGATACGCTCATCCCCAGCTCCGCCGGGCACCTGCACGCCATCCGCAACGAGGGTGCGGGGCTCGTGCGCTTCCTCGTGGTCAAGACGCCCAACCCGAAACCCTGAGTGCCGGCGAGCGGCGGCGACAGGTCGCCGCCGCCCGCCGGCATCGCGGCCCGAGCGCAGCCGCCCGCGTCACGCCGCCTTGCTCTCGTGGACGCCTTCGGCGAACTCCTCGATGATCTTGGCGTTGAACGCCGGGAGATCGTCCGGGCGCCGGCTCGAGACGAGACCACGGTCGTTGTGGACCTCCTCGTCCACCCACCGCGCGCCCGCATTCTGCAGGTCGGTCCTCAGGGACGGGTAGGAGGTGAGCGTGCGGCCGTTGACCGCCCAGGCTTCGATGAGGATCCAGGCGCCGTGGCAGATCACTCCGATGGGCGCGCCACGGCGGGAAAGCTCGGTGACGAAGCGTACGGCGTCCTTGTCCATGCGCAGGTGGTCGGCGTTACGTACGCCGCCGGGCAGCACGAGACCATCGTATTCAGTGGGGTCGGCGTTGGAGACGACCCGGTCCACGGTCAGCGTCTCGGACTTCTCCGTGTGGTCCCAGAGCTGGATCTCGCCGTTCTTCGGCGCCAGCAGTTCTACCGTGGCGCCCGCCTTCTCCAGCGCGTCGCGGGGGCTGGTGAGCTCCACGCCCTCCACGCCGTCGGTCGCCAGGATGGCGATCCTCTTGCCTTGCAGATCAGCCGACATGGAACGTCAGCCTCCTTTCGGTGCGTTGTGTCACACCGGAGGCGTTCCCCGGCAATCAGGGCGCAAACGCGGGCCGGAGCGTCGTGACCGAACGGATCCGGGCGTGCACCGTTCTGCCGGTGATCCGCCCAGCCGCTCCGCCTCGCGGCAGCCGCCGGGCCGCGGCACGAGGCCGTCAGCCCGACGACGCGTCGACCGCGATGAGTGCGAGGCCGAGGTCGTCCTCGAGCGCGCGGATGCGGGCGAGCTGCTCGTCGTCCGGCTGCACCACCGGCGCCTGCAGCTGCGGGCCGAACTCGTCCATGATCTTCCGGAGCTTCTCCTCGCGCGCCGGGTCCAGCGACCGGCACGAGAACGCCACGAGGGCGACGCCGAGGTCCTCTTCCAGCGACTGGATCCTGGCGAGCTCCTGCTCGTCCAGCTTCCTGGTGATCTCACAGAACATCCTGAGCTCCTTGTTCCGTCCGCCGATGCGCAGAGTGTACCGCGCCGGACGGCGCGGCTCAGGCGACCGGCACGTCCGACGAGGCCTCCTCCGGGAGGTCGAGCAGCACGCGCTGGCCGCGGGCGCGCCGCGCCGTGATCACGAACAGCACCAGTGCGGCCGTCGCCGAGACGGCCATCAAGACGCCGACGGAGGTCGCCGTGACCGCGCCTCCGATCCCGATGAGCGGCATCGCCAGCGCGCCGAGCCCGAGCCGCAGGCCGCCGAAGTACGCCGAGGCGGTCCCGGCAACGTCCGGGTGGAGCGAGAGGGCCAGCGCCGTGAGGTCGGGCAGGATGACTCCCATGTCGGCGACGATCACGAAGAACGGGACGGCCAGACCCCAGATGCCGAAGGCGCCCGTAAGGGCCGCGGCCAGCACGGCGGCGGAGGCGAGCGCGAACACGACCAGGCCCACAGCGAGCAGCGCGCGCGGGGAGAAGCGGGCCAGCAGGCGGTGGTTGGCCTGGCCCGCCGCCAGCATCCCCAGTCCGTTCATCGCGAACAGGATGCTGTAGGTCGTCGGCGACACGCCGTACATCTGCTGCAGGACGAACGACGACCCGCCCAGGTAGGCGAAGAAGGCGATGTACACGAGGGCGCCGGTGAAGGTGTAGCCGACGAAGCGCGCGTCGCGGGTGAGTCTGATCATGGTGCGAAGGGCCGTACGCAGGCCGCCACGGACCCGGCGATCTCGCGGCAGGCTCTCCGGCAGCCAGAGGGCTACCGCCGCGAGGGCCACCACACTGATGGCGGCGAGGGCGATGAGCGGACCCCGCCAGCCGAGCAGGCTGAGCATCTGGGCGCCGGCCAGCGAAGCGACCAGCGGCGCCGTACCGCCGATGATCACGATCCAGGAGTAGAGGCGGGCGGCCTGCCGGTCGCGCGCGTAGTCGGTGACCATCGCGTTCGGGATGGCCAGGCCGAAGGAGGCGGCCATCCCCTGCACGAAGCGCGTCGTGATCAGCAGCTCGACGGTCGGAGCCAGGATGCAGACGAGCGCCGCCGCTGTGAACACAGCGAGTCCGGCCAGCAGGGTCGGGCGCCGGCCCTGCCCGTCGCTGACGGGGCCGGCGATCAGCTGTCCGAGCCCCAGGCCGATCAGGAAGGTCGTGATGGTGAGCGCCACGGCGGAGTCGGACGCGCCGAGGGCCTCCGCCGCTCTCGGCAGCGCCGGGAGGAAGAGGTCGGTGGAGAACGAGCCAAGCGTCCAGAGGCCCCCGAAGATCAGGATGAGGGCGGCTCTGCGGCGCGGCGAGAACGCGTCGAAGGGTGAGGCGGGGTGCTGCACGGCATCGAAGACTACCGTGCACGGGTGCCGGCGGCCAGCGAGCCAAGGGCTGGGGAGGCGAGCCCGCCGGGCCGGTTGGGTCCGTCCCGGGGCGGCGCGAGGACCGGTCCGGGGGTAGAGTCTGCACGGGCCGGCCGGCGTGCAGCCGCCGGCAGTTCGTCACCGACGAAGGAGGGCTCTGGTGCGGATCCTGTACGGCGTGGCCGGGGAGGGCATGGGCCACGCCACCCGCTCTCACGCATTCCTCGCCGACCTCGTCGGCGACCACGAGGTGGTGGTCGTCGCCTCCGGCCGGGCGCGCGAGTATCTCGCGCAGCACTTCCCGGAGGTACGCGAGATCCTCGGCTTCACGCTCGCTTACGAGGACAACGCCATCCGCCGCTGGGAGACGGTGACCCAGAACCTGCGCGGCGCCGCGAGCCGCTGGCCCTCGCAGGTGCGCTCCTTGTACGAGGTGGCGCGCGACTTCGACCCGGATGCGGTCGTCAGCGACTTCGAGTCGTTCGTGCTGACGGTAGCGGCCCGCGAGCGCGTGCCGGCGATCAGCGTCGACAACATCATGATGCTGGATCGCTGCCGTCACGACGAGGGCATCGTCGGCGGCGACAGCCTGGACTTCGAACTCGCCCGGCAGATCGCCCGCACCAAGGCACCCGGGCTGTCGTGGGCCATCGTGCCCACCTTCTTCCGCCCGCCGCTGCGGCGCCGGCACACGACGCTGGTGGCGCCGGTGCTGCGGGATGCGGTGCTCGCCGCCACCCCCGAGCGGGGCGAGCACCTCGTGGTCTACCAGACGGCGGCCGGCAGCGAGACCCTGGTCCGCGCGCTGCGCAGAGCGGGGCTCCCCTGCCGGCTCTACGGCGTACGTCGCGACTTGACCGAGGACCTGACGGACGGCGACCTCACCTACCGGCCCTTCAGCGAGGCAGGGTTCCTCGAGGACCTGCGCACGGCCCGGGGCGTCATCGCCGGCGGCGGGTTCTCGCTGCTCTCGGAGTGCGTCTACCTGCACAAGCCGGCGCTCTCGATCCCGGTCGCCGGCCAGTTCGAGCAGACGCTCAACGCGCGCTATCTGGAGCGCCTCGGGTACGGTGAGTACGCCGAGGCGCCGTCGGAGGACGCCATCCTCGCGTTCCTCGAACGCATCCCGGACCACGAGCGCCGGTTGCGGGACTACCGACAGGACGGCAACACGGAGGCGCTTTCGGCGCTGCGCGAGCAGCTCGCGCTGGTGGAGGCCGGCGAGCTCTCCCGCAGGCGCCGGCCTCGTCCCGCGGCGCCGCGCGCGGAGGGCGGAGCCACGGATGGGGCGCCGGCGTGACCCTCGCCGTCGCCGCGCCGCTGCTCTGCGTCCTCGCGCTCGTCCTCGCGCTGGTGGAGATCGAGATCGAAGGCCCGTACGGCTGGGCCGAGAAGCTGCCGACTCCGTACCGCGTGAGCGGGCCGCTGGCGCGGCTGTTCGGTCTCGTGCTGGGCGGCAAGCCGCTCACCGGCTACAACCTGCTGCTGTTCGCGGCGACGCTGCTCGCCTTCCACGTGCCGTTCGCGTTCGGCGCGTCGTGGTCGTGGGCGAGGGAGCTGGCGCTGCTCGCCGCATGGGTCTCGTGGAGCGCGCTCTGGGACCTTCTCTGGTTCCTGCTCAACCCTGCCTACGGATGGAGGCGGTTCCGGGCCGGCACCGTGTGGTGGCACCGTCGCTGGCTGTGGCGTCTGCCGGTGGACTACTGGGTCGCCGTGGCAGTCTCGCTGGCGCTCGCCCTCGCGGCGCAGCAGGTCGAGCGCGTGGGGGGTGCCGCAGCGTCGTCGACGGGCGACGGGGGCGATCTCGGGTCGCTCGCGGCGCAGGCGTTGCTTCTGGCTGCCTTCGCCGTGTGGGCAGTGCTCGCCGGCGTCCTCTCTCCGCTCTACGGCCGCCTGTACGCCCACACGCACGCCGAGGCGTTCGATGAGCGTGCCCGCGTGCGGATCGCCCCGCCGCCGGGGGAGACTCCGTCAGCCGGCGGCCGCACGACCGATGCGTGACGGCGGGCTTGCCGTGCCCGCTACACGCCGAGCGTCTTGAAGCGCTCGCTCAGGCGATGCTGGTGCTTCTCGGTCTGCTCACGCAGCGTGCCGAGCACCGCGACGACCTCGGGGGGGTCGCCGTCGTACGCGACGAGCACCTGCGACTCGATCAGCGAGTCCTCCAGCTTGATCGCAACCCGGAACGCCTCCTGCAGCGGGAACCCGGCGGCCGGCGTGATCCGCGCGAGGTTCGCCAGCCGGGCCGTGTCGGCGCGGACGTCCGCGAGATCGTAGCCGCGGTTCGTGATGAACGGCGTGAGGTCGACGTCCCTGTCGACGAGCGAGCGCAGCAGGGCGCCGTGGCCGTGCTCGTCGCGGGCGAGCGCCGTCCAGAGTTCCGCTACGTCTGGGTACGCGACCGCGTACGCCGAGTACAGGGCGCTCATGGCCTCCTCATGCTCGGCGAGTGCGAGAATCACCGAGCGCGGATCGTCAGTCATCGGATGCACCTCCTTGGAGAGTCTCCGGCGATGCTAGCGTAGGTCCACGATACGGACAACGTGACCGTTCCGCGGAACGGGCCGCGCCCTTGACAGCTCAGGCTGCGGCCTGTAGTCAGGGGGCGTGGACGTTCCGCAGCACCTCCCCGAGTCGATCGCCGGCCGCGGCATGAGCCGCGGCCTGATCCTGCTCTTCGCCGTCGCGACGGGCCAGGCGGTCGCCAGCAACTACCTGGCCCAGCCGCTGCTCGACACGCTGCGCGACCAGTTCGGCGTGACGGCCGCGGTCGCAGGTCTCATCGTGACGACCGCGCAGATCGGCTATGCGGCAGGCCTGATCCTGCTCCTGCCTCTGGGCGACCTCCTCGAGCGGCGACGGCTCATCACGACGCTCGCCGCCGTCACGGTCGCGGGGCTGGCCGCCGCCGCGGCCGCGCCCTCCATCGGGTTCTTCGTCATGGCGGCGGGGGTCATCGGACTCACCTCGGTGATGGCACAGGTGCTCGTCCCGTTCGCGGCCACGCTCGCCCCTGAGGCCGAGCGCGGGCGGGTCGTCGGCAACATCATGAGCGGCCTGATCCTCGGCATCCTGTTGGCGCGCACGTTCTCGGGGCTCATCTCCCAGGCAGCCGGTTGGCGCACGGTGTACGTGGTGGCCGCCGTGCTCATGCTCGTGCAGGCGGTCGTGCTGTACGTCAAGCTGCCGCGCTACCGGCAGTCGGCGGGGCTGCCGTACCCGAGGCTGCTGGCCTCCGTGCTGGACATCGCGCGCGGAGAGCCCGTACTGCGCCGCCGCGCGCTCTACGGCGTCTTCTCGTTCGCGACGTTCAGCGTGCTGTGGACCACGCTGGCGTTCCTGCTCGCCGGTCCCCACTACGGGTACAGTGACGGCGTCATCGGGCTCTTCGGTCTGGTCGGAGCCGCCGGGGCCCTCACCGCCTCCGTCGTCGGCCGCTACACCGACCGCGGCTGGGTGTACTGGCTCACCGGCGGGTCCTGCCTGCTCATGCTGGCGGGCTTCGGTGCCCTGTGGCTCGGGCGCGATTCGCTGCCGCTGCTGCTCCTGGGCATCGTCGTGCTCGATGTGGGATCCCAGGGGGTGCACATCAGCAATCAGAGCGAGATCTACCGGCTGAGGCCGGAGGCGCGGAACCGTATCAACGCCTTCTACATGACGTCCTGCTTCGCCGGGGCGGCCGCCGGCTCCGCCGCGGCCGCCTTCGCCTACGAGAACTGGGGCTGGACCGGCGCCTGCGCGCTCGGCGGCCTCGTGTCCCTGGGCTCGGTCGCGCGCTGGGTCACCGACCGCCAGCGGCCGGCCGCCGAGAGGGAGCCCTTCAGCGAGGCGGATCCGCCCGCATGACGTCACATCATCACGACCGCTCGCGCCACGGCGGCGCGACATCGCGTTCCGTCACCTTGAGGAGGACACAGGCATGAGGTTCATCGACGCCCATCTGCACACCGACATGATCGAGGACGTTCAGCTGCAGAAGCTGGTGATGATGGGCATGGAGGCGGCCGTCATCCCCAGCCCGCACATGTTCATCGGCACCCACGACGCCGAGACGGTGGTGCAGCTCTGGGAGCGCTTCCTCACCATGGAGACGACGACGGCCAAGACGCTCGGCTTCGAGGCCTTCACCTCCATCTCCGTGCCGTTCTTCGGCGTGGGTCGGGCCGACGCGGAGAGGTGCCTGGAGCGCATGCCCGAGGTCCTCAAGAACGAACGCGTCGTCGCCATGGGCGAGATCGGCCTGGACACGGGCACCGAGTTCGAGGAGTGGCTGTTCCGCGAGCACCTGCGGCTGGCCGGGGAGCACGACCTCCCGGTGATCCTGCACACACCGATCCGGATGGCTCCGCAGGGTCCCGCCGTCACTCCGCGGGTGTTCGAGATCATCAAGGAAGAGGGCTTTCCGGTGGAGCGGTGTGTGTTCGACCATGCCGCTGAGGAGACCATGGACTTCCGCATGAGCACCGGCGGCATGGTGGGTCTCAGCATCTGCTGGGACAAGATGCCGCCGGAGGTCGCTGCGCGCATCGTCATCGACCACCCCGAGTGGCGCGACCGCCTCATCATCAACTCCGAGCTCGGCGGCATGGACAACGACTACTTCATGGTCCCGCGCGTGCAGTTGGCGATGAGGCTGTTCGGCCTGGACAAGGAGACCATCGACGCGGTCTGTTATCAGACGCCGCGTGACTTCTTCGCCCTGCCGGTGGACTGAGCGTAGCCGGGCGGGTCTGAGTCGAGTGGCGGCGGACCTGTCCGCCGCCACGGTCCGCACGGAGAAGGGCCCGGCGGAGGCGATGCGCCTCCGCCGGGCCCGTCCGGCGTTGGGTGTGGGTAGCTCGTCCGGCTCACGCCTCCGGCTTGGGGGCGTCCTGACCGGAGTCGTCACCGGCGTCCGCCCGCTCGTCCCTGGGAGCGTCGGCCGGCGCGGCGTCCGCCTCGGGGGCCTCAGCCTGCGTGGCGGCCTCGTCGACCTGCGTCGTCTCGGCAGTCTGCCCGGCCGGAGTGACGGGGGGCTCAGTCTCAGCTGGCTGGGCGGCCGGGGTGACCGGGGCTGCCGGCGCAGCGGCCTGCGCGAGCGGCGCCGGCGCAGCGGTCTGCTCGAGCGGCGCCGGAGGGGCGGGCGGCGCCGGCGGGGCGGAGACCTGCACGAGCTGGTGGTCGTAGTCGCGCGTCGCGAAGTAGGCGCCGGCGATGACGGCGATCGTGAACGGGAAGGTGATCATGCCCACCCAGCCGTTGGCGATGGCGCTGATGGCGATGAAGATGACGAGCAGCGCCAGGTGCTCCCAGAAGCCGTTGTCCACGACGCGGTGGTAGCTGGCCGCCATCGCGTCGGTCAGGCCCATCCTGCGGTCGACCATGAATGGGAACACGTAGATCCAGATGGTGGCCAGCAGCACGCCGCCGACGATGGTGAGCGAGGCGAGCCCGATGAGCACCACCAGCACGAGAGCCGCCCAGAGGTAGCTCCAGAAGCGGTCGAAGCAGGAGAAGACGTCGCCGATCTCGGCGCGGCGTCCGTCCCGCATGCGGCGGATCGCCATGGAGTAGAGGCCGGCGACGAGCGGGCCCGCGAGGATGCCGAGGGTGATCACGGACAGCAGCCCGGCGATCAGGGCTCCGACCAGAAACGGGACGATGTCGGCGGTGAAGGCGTCCCAGCCCTTCTTGAAGGCGAGACCGACGTCGAGGCGCGGTCTCGAGAGCGCGGTTGGTGCGGTGGTGACTGTCATCTTGGGTTCCTTTCCCCGAGAGTCGTTGACCTGATGACAGCCTAGAGGGGAGAGACCCTTCGGTCGTCTCCCGCCGGATTGAATCAGGGGTCAACTGCGGGAGGAACCTGCGTGCCGGCGGCCTGCCCCCGCGGAGGGACGTCGCCGGCGCGCCGGGGAGACGCCGGCGGCCGAGGGGCTCCCCCCGGGCCGCCGGCGCCCGTCATCCGCGGGTCAGAACGCCATCGGATAGGTGTTGGGCCACTGACTGGGACCCATTCCCTTGCTGATCGCGTAGGCGGTGGCGCGGATCTGCGCCCAGCCGTTGAAGATGCTCTGGCGGCGCCAGGGGTTCCAGGAGCCGGTCCACGTGCTGGGGTAGTACTGGAACAGGCCCTTGTAGGTGGTGCCCACCGTACGGCGGCCTCCAGACTCCAGGATCATGAGGCGGTGCAGGCCGCGAGCGCTCACACCGTACTTCTTGCAGGCGATCTTGATGAGCGGCTTCCACTTGCCGCGGCGGTTCCAGTCCGCGATCTGCTTGAGCGTCCTGATGCGCTTCTTCAGGCTGCGCACCTTGGCCGTCCACTTGCGCTCGAGCTTCTTGGCCTTGGCCTTGCGCTTCTGCTGCGCGGCGACCTCGTCGGCCGTCACGACGCCGTCGGCCAGCAGCTTCGCTGCGACGACAGGATCCATGGCGGGCGGCACGACGACGGGCACGGCGGCGGGGTCGGAGAGCGCGCCGCTGCCGAGGGCGCTCGTGGCGGCGTGCAGCGCACGCGCGCCCGCGAGGTCGGCGACCGCCTTGCGGGCGCGCTCACGGGCCTTGTCGCGGTGCTGTTTGGCTGCGCGCAGCTGCCGCTTCAGCTTGGGGATGGAGGGGTCTTTCGCCGCGGCGGCCGGGCCGGCGAAGATGCCCACGGCCAGGATCGCGAGGAGCAACGAGATAAGGAGGGTCCTGAGACGCACAACGTCCTTTCGACGTGGTGTCCCGCGCGGCAGCGGCCGGGCCTGTGCCGGGCGGGCTGTCGGCGACCGACCGAGCTCCGCCGTACGGCAGGACCGTCAAGGATGAAGGGAGGGAGACGAATCTGCAGGGGCGGGCGCAAGGAGGCGCCTTGTGTGTAGATCCGCTGCCCAGTGAACCCGATCGCGCTCGATCGCGCAACCCGCTCCGTCGATGGTAGTGCCACGCACGTAGGACTGCTCGCGTAGGGTTGACCGGGGGTCCGGACGCCCCCTAGCCTCGTCACCTCCGCCCTCGATGGGCGGCACGGCCGACCAGCGGCCGCGGCGTCATCAAGGCGCCCACCGAGAGACCGGGGCACGTCTCCCCGGCCATCAAGGAGGCACACCGATGCACCACACTCGCCTGGTCGGAGGTCTCATCTCCCTGGCAGCCCTCCTGACCCTCCTGCTCGTCCCCGGCACGCTCCTCGCCGCTCCGGCGCCGGCGCCGGCCGGCTCTCCGGCGGCCACGCCGTCGCCGTCTCCCAGCGCCTCAGCGACGGCCAAGCCCGCGGCCAAGCCGGCGGCCAAGAAGCGCAAGCTCACCAAGGCGCAGCGGCGGGCCAAGCGCGTCGCGCGAAAGCGCAAGCTCGTCCTCAAGGTCGCTCGCCGGCAACTCGGCGTGCGCTACGTCTGGGGCGGCGCGTCGCGTCGGGGCTTCGACTGCTCGGGGCTCACCCTGTACGTCTTCCGCCGCCTCGGCCGGTCTCTGCCGCACGGCGCCACTGCTCAGGCGCGGCGCGGCAAGCGCGTCTCGCTGCGCCGTCTCGTGATCGGCGATCTGGTGTTCTACGGCGGCTCCGGCTACTACCACCACGTCGGCATCTACGGGGGGCGCGGCCGCATCATCCACGCCCCGCGCGCCGGCTCTGTGGTGAGCTACTCGCGCGTCGGCGGCGCCGCCACCGCCCGCCGTCTCATCGGCAACTGAGCGTCAGTCGTCCTCGGCCAGCAGATCCCGGAGTGCGCCCTTCGGATCGTCTGTGATCGGGGAGCCGTGGGCGAGACAGAGCACCTCGAACGGCAGGTCCAGAAGGTACGCCACGCTCGCACGCGTGGAAGCCGGATCTTCGTGGAGGGCCGGGTCGATGAAGCGCACGCCTGCCTCGCTCGAGCTGATCAGGTCCGAACAGAAGACGATCCCCGGATCGCTCTCATACAGGAAGGAGTAGTGCGGCCACTCAGGGCCGGGTGTCCGAAAGGCCTTGAGTCCACCCGGCAGTCGCTGCCCGTCGGCATACGTCCGGTCCGGGGCCTCATCCGCCGCGCCGGCGTCCTCAGGTAGCCACACCTCGGCGCCGAACAGACGCCGGTACCGCCACGCGGACCGCTGGTGGCACCGCGCCGTGAGCAGGACCGCCACGGGGCGTGGGAGCGCCGCGAGAGCCGCGTCGTCGAGACGCACAGGGTCGATGAGCACGCAGCCTTCGCGGGTGAGCAGAGCTTGCGACGTGGACGTGTGTCCGCCGATGGCGCTGTTGCTGATGCTCCACGTCCAGAGCCCGGAGACGACCTCCTCGGCCGCCGGAGCGATCTCTCTCGGTTCGGTCATTGCTCCTCCTCAGGGGGACGGTCGGCGGGCGGCCGCGCGGGCGTCGAGGTACGAGAGGACCGCGGCCGCCTGGCTCTCGCCGTCCAGGCCGGCCTCGGCCAGCACCAGCTCGCCCGGGCCGCTGCCCAGGTAGTGACCCTTCCGGAACGGGTACAGGCTGGCCGCTCGGCCGGCCTCGCTCGTCACCCAACGGTACAGCGTCGGCAGGGTGAAGCCGGTGATGCCGAGGGCCTCCGCGGCGCGCGCCTCCGGCAAGATGCTCCGCCGCTCCTCCTCCGTCAGCAGGTCGAAGAGCTCGGCGCTGGCGACGTAGATGGCCAGCGCGTCCACGCCCTTCTCCTCCAGGATCGGCAGCGCCTCCTGCACGAAGGCGTAGGTCACGGCGCTCTCCTGCAGGACGACGGTCACGTCCGGCTGCTCGCTGTCGCGCAACCGGTACACGCCGCTGGCGGCGGCCTCGGCCGGCGCCAGCCCGAGGGCCGGCCGGTCGAGGACGGGCTCGGCCGGCCGCGTGACGAACGCCGAGATCACCGCCGGCCGCCGCGCCAGCGCGGCGGCCGTGAGCGTCCAGACCTCCTGCGGCTCCCAGGGCACGAGCGAGACGGCCGTCCCCTTCGGGAAGTCCTCCTGCAGGAGCTGCAGCGGCTGCGGGTCGGCATGCGTGGGGCCGTCCTCGCCGGTCCCCAGGCCCGCGTGGGCGCACACGAGGAACATCGGCGTGTACGGCTCGCCGGTCACGGAGGCGCGGGCCTGGGAGCCGATCGCGTGCAGGCGGGCGGCGATGTGGCCGAGCGGGGCCATGAAGGCGCCGTAGGAGGAGCCGACGCCCAGGTCGTAGCCGTAGGCGGCGATGCCGCTGAGGACCCCGGCGATGGCGTCCTCGCAGATGCCGCCGACGCTGAGCATCCTGGCGTCCGGGTTCGTCCGGGTGTTCCAGAAGCCGCCCGGGAACCCCTCGGCGACGGCGCTCACGCTGGTCGAGCCGGCGAGGTCGGCGGCGGCGACCAGGAAGGCGCCGCCGCTGGCCGCCTGCAGGTGGTGCAGGGCGCGGCCGAGCTCGCCGCGCAGGGTGGTGAAGGTGCCAGGCTCGAGGCGCAGCCGGTGTGGCGTCGCTTCGGGCGCGGGCGCCAGTTGCGCGGCGGCGCTCGCGAGTTCGTACGCCTCGTCGACGCGTGGCGCCTCGGGCCTGGGCGCCCGCTC
>DAIQNY010000083.1:0-12674 GCA_036788155.1 Actinomycetota bacterium
CGCCGGCCCGGCTCGCGTGCCGCCGCGGCGTCTCCGTCGCCGGCCGCCGCGGACAGATGCCCGATCCTTTCGCCTTCGGCCCCCGCCGGAGTCTCCAGCCGGTCCAGGCCGGTGACGGCCGCGACCAGCCGCACGGCCGGGCTCGGACTGTCCGCCGGCCGCGAACCGTGCGCCAGACCGCCGCGCCCACCCGTCCCGACGCCGCCCAGCAGGACGTGCCGCGGCCGGAGGCGCGCGAGTGCGGCGCGCAGGGCCTCTCGCGCCTCTCGCGCCGCAAGGCGGGTCTCTGCCTCCCTCACCAGCAGCAGCGCAGAGACCTTCCGCGGACCGGCGGGGAGTTCGTCGGACGCCGCGGCCACCACGAACCGCTTCTCGCCGGCCTCGCGAAGGCGTTCCAGGAACCGGCGCTCGTCCGCGTCTCCGCTCACGGCCGCGCACGAGAACCCGTCGTCCTCGAGCAGGTGCAGCAGTGAACCCCAGCCCGGTGAAAGGTCGACGACGAGGCCCCGCTCTCCCGCGAGCGCCTGGCGCACCAGCGGGGACACCGCGGCCGGATCGAACGCATGCGGGAGGGTCTCGAGGTCGGGGTGAGGAAGCCGATCCGGCACCCTGCCGCGATGGAGAGCCTGCGCGACCACGCTGCGCCGGAACTCCCACCACTGCGTGTGGCGCACGCCGATCCAGACCGGCACCTGCGGGATGCCGAGCGCACGCGCCGCCTCCACGCGATGACCGCCCTGGCACAGGAGCAGCTCGCCCGTCCGCCCCACGGCCACGCTGATGTCGTCCGTGTTGACCGGCCGATAGGCGCAGCCGCGCTCGCGAGAGAGCTGGCGCTGCGTGAGACACCCGTTCGCGCACATGGACGCGTACAACTCCTCGTAGCCGCGGATGAGACACTCGACGTCCCTGCGGAAGATGCGACGGCGCCACTCCCTGTGTTCGGACTCAGCCCGTCGCATGAGGCTCTCGAACGCATGCGTCTCGCGCCACGCCCGCCTGCCCTGCAGGGCCTCCCGGTACTCGATCCAGTAGGCGGATCCTTCGATGGTGCCGTCCACGAGGTCCCAGTCGCCGCCGACGACTGCTCCGGGACGCAGCGCCGGATCGTACCCGTAGGGCAGGAGGGTGCGGTGCCGCAGGGACGCTGTGGAGACCGGGAACACCCGTGTGGTGTCGAGATACGGATCGCCGCTCGCGCGGTCGCGCAGGCGCGCGAGCGTCCGGAACCGGGCGACCCGCAACGCGCGGCGGGGCTCCTGCAGCAGCGAGACGGTGGCGCCGTGCTCGGCGAGCAGGTGACGCACGGCGATACGCGCGGCTCTCACGCTCCTGCGCGCCTCGTCGACGAGCTCCGCCCGCTGCGGATTGCCCTGCACGTCGCCCCCTCCGGCGACCCACGGTCCCCGTGCCCTCTCGCCTGCATGGTACGCCGCAGGTCCGGACGCGGCAACGGGCCGGCGTAGACAGGGGAGTGGACGCCGATCAGCCGGCGACGGCGCCGCGCCCGGCGGCCTCGTCCAGCGCCGCCTTGGCCGCCGACCGCTGCCGCGCCGGGTCCAGGCGCAACGTCACCACGGCGGCCAGCAGCGCGAAGCCGCAGCCGATGAAGAACGGCACCTGGTAGCCGACGTAGTTGAGGACCATGCCGGCCGCCACCGGCACCACGATCGCCGTGGCGTGCAGGAGGGTCACGCCCATTGCCAGGCTGGGCGCGATGTCCTGAGGCACCGCGATCTTGCGCAGGTAGGTCGCCGAACCGATGGCCGAGAAGGGGGCAATGAAGCTGTAGATGACGTAGAAGACGCAGGCGAGCCACACGTTGCCCATCAGGGCGTAGCCGCCGAGTGCGACGATGTAGGCGACGTTGATCGCCGAGAGCGTGCGACGCTCGCCGTGGCGGTCGATCATCCGGCCGGCCCACGGCGAGAACACCATGGCCACCACGGTCGAGACGATGACCACCAGCGAGACCGCCGAGACGCCCATCCCGAAGCGGCTCACGAGCACCCACAGGCCGAACGAGAAGAAGAGCTGCTGGCGGGCGCCGTCCAGCACGTTGAGGATGTAGTAGTAGCGGTAGTCTCGCTTGAGGACGAAGGGCTGCCGTGGCATCTGGGCCTTGATCGGCTTGCCCTCGTGGAGGTGCGGGAAGCCGACGATGGCGGCCGCGCCGGCCAGCGCGATGAGGCCGCACGCCACGTAGACCTCGCGGTAGATGTCCGGCCATCGCAGGAAGAGGAGCATCACGGCCGTCATGCCCACCAGGGCGCCGCCCTGTCCGACGCCGGCCATGACGCCCAGGACCTTGCCGCTGTGCCGCTCCTCGGAGAGGCTCATGCCGAGCGACACCTGCGTCTGCAGCACGGTATGGAACCCCAGACTGCCGATCACCACCCAGGGCAGCACGGTCCAGAAGCTCGTGGCCAGAGCGTACCCGGCCGTCCCGACGGCCAGCACGACCAGCGCAAGCGTGGTCAGGCGCTGCTGCGACATGCGATACAGCAGCGCCGTGATGAAGATGAGCAGCAGCCCGGGGACCTCGCGGATGGCCGTGATGTAGCCGAACTGCGGGCCGGTGAAGTGCAGCACGTCCGCGAAGTAGTTGGTCGTGACGGCGTTGCTCGTGTTCATCGCGAGCCCGAACGCCAGCGACATCGCGGCGAGGAGCAGGTACCCCCGTCCCGCCGGGCTGCGCCACGCCTGCGGCAGACGCCTGGCCGGGCGCGTCTCGCCGGGCACGTCCACGTCCACACTCCTTGTTGTCGGTCACGGTGGAGCGGCGGCACGTCGCGCCGCCGGGAGCACCCGGCGCGGTGCGCCGGGTCCGCCGGCGGCGCCGAGCGCCGCCGCCGTCCTCACGAGTCTACCTGTCGGACGGGAGGCGTGCTCCACCGCAGCCGGCAGCGGGCGCGCCGGACATTACGCCGCCCGTCAGAGTGAGTCTGCCGCGCCGAGGTCCTGTTGGTCCCGCTCGGCCTCCTCCACCGTGAGCTCGGCGGCGGGGTCCGCTGCGAGGCGCTCGTCCGGCAGCGGCTCGCCGCTGAGCACCGAGCGCCCGTAGGTCCCGTCCCGCAGTCGCTGCTCGGCCCTGTCCAGCGCCTCGAGCCGTTCGCGCAGACTGGTGAGGAACGCCCGGTCTGTCGCCTCACTGGTCAGTCGCTGCGCCTCGTCGGCGTCGTCGCCGATCACCTGCTCGTCGATGTGGTCCATACGCTGCGACGCCTGCGCGTCCTCCAGCGCCCGTTCCACACGCTCGCGCTCCTCACGCAGCAGGTCCCTGGCCCTGTCCTCGTCCATCGTGCCTCCTCCATGCGCAGCCTCGCGCCGTTCACAGGCTCACTGAGTGACTACCCGGCGGCAGGACGGACGGGCGGTCGACCGATGCCGACGAGCATCGAGGGGACGGAGATCGAGCGGAGGTGGTGCCGGAGCCGGGACTCGAACCCGGACGCCGCACTCGGCGACAGGGGAGTTTAAGTCCCCCGCGTCTACCAGTTCCGCCACTCCGGCACGGCTGAAGTATAAGCCGGGCGCGGGGCGCGGGCAGCGGGGGGTGCGGCGGTCAGCGGGCGGGAGGGCCAAACGCGCCGGTGACGAACAGCCAGGCGGCGAAGGTGAAGAGCGGGGCGACGACGGCGTAGCGGAACGTCAGGCGGCGCAGCAGCACGAAGAACCTCCCATGAACGACGGCGTGCTGTGGCGCAAGCTACAAGCCGGAGCGGGGCTGGTCAACCCTGTGATATTAGGGAGGTGAAAGCTAAACCGTTGACTGGTCCGGCGACACCGGCGAGGAGGCGCCGGAGGCGGCCGACCGCAGGAGAGAGCCCGTCAGGACGACGCCAGGGAGCCGTCGGCGAGTGCCAAGGCGGCGCCCTCCAGAAGATCGGCCTCGCTGACGATCACGGCGTCGAGGCCAAACGCGCGCAGGGCCTCGCGAGCGATCAGTGCGCCGGCGAGGATCACGTCCTCACGACCGGGCTGGATGCCCGGAAGACGGCCGCGCTCGGCGCTCGTCATGGCGGCGAGACGAGCGACGGCCGACTCGATGTCGCCGAGCGACAGCACGTGCCCCTGCACGCGAGAGGAGTCGTACTCGGTCATCCCCAGTTTGGTGGCGACGAGCGTGGTGTAGGTGCCGGCGACGCCGACCGCAGTGCGCACCGCGGCGCGGAGGTCCGCGGGCACGGCCTCCTCGACGGCGGCGGCCACGTGGCGCGCCAAGGCCTCGACCTCCGTCGCCGGCGGCGGGTCCGCGTGGAAGAAGCGCTCCGTGAGCCGCACCACGCCGACGTCCAGGCTGTACACCGAATCGGCCGGCCCCCCGGCCGCCCCGACGGCGAACTCCGTGCTGCCGCCGCCGATGTCGACCAGCAGCAGCGGGCCCGGCGGGGGCGCCTCGTCCGCGCGCCACCCCTCCGGTCCGACCGGACCGGGCGGCGCCGGGCGCGCGAGCCACGAGGTGCCTCCCCGGAACGCGAGGGCACCCTCCTCGTCCCCGGCCAGCACCCGCCACGGGAGCGCGAGATCCCGTTCGACGGCCGCGAGGAAGGCGCGGCCGTCCGCCGCGTCGCGCAGGACGCTCGTGGCGATGAGGAGACGCCTCGCGGGTCCGTAGCGCCGCACGCGCGCCGCGTAGGACGACAGGCAGGCGCGCGTACGCGCTACCGCGTCGGGGTGCAACCGGCCCGTGTCGTCCACGCCCTGGCCGAGCCTGACCACCGTCGTCACCCTCGCGTCCTGTCTCACGACCGCGCCGTCGACGTCGGCCAGGAAGAGCCGGCACGTGTTGGTGCCGAGATCGACGATCGCGACCCTCACGCCCGGTCCCCGCCGGTCGCCGGCCTCATCCCCGCCCTGGTCGCCGCGATCTTCATGTCAGTTCCTCCTCATCGCGTGACCCCGCCGTCCTCGGGCGTCTGCAGGTGGGCCGGGATCCCGGACCCCTCGACGGCGCCGAAGCCCTCCGGGAGAAGCCGGCAGCAGCGCCGGTCGTGGCACCAGGGATCGTCGACCTCGGCAAAGACAGCCTCGCCCAGCTCGTACCCGGGACGAGCCAGGGCGTGCGCGACGTGCGCGTGCAGGCACTTGACGGTGAGGAGGTCGACGACGCCGCCGACGCCGGTGGAGAGCGAGGCGCCGCCGTCCACCATGCGCAGCTCGTGCGCGCGGACGAGGTCCGCACGGCGGATGGCCGAGTCGGCCGCGGCCTCGGCCGCCGAACGTGCGAGCTCCGGTTCCGCGGCCACCCGAGCGGTCCAATGCGCCACGCCGCCGTCGCTCTCCAGCCCGGAGACGGCGGCGACAAGCGTGGGGCACGTGCAGTAGAACAGCGTCGGGAACGGCCGGCCGCGGTCGTCGTACGGCAGGTCCTCCACCACGGCGGGGAACCCGTAGGGACAACGCGCCGGCACCGTCGTCATCGGATGCGGCGGCCGGCCGAGCTGGCCGGCGACGACGGCGGCGTCCGCGCCGGCCACGAGTGGGGGCCGGCCGCTCACGGCGACCTCAGTGCAGCAGCGTGCGCCACAGGTCCTCGATGCGGTCGAGGACGGAGATCGACGCGTGCGTGGGCGGCGGCGTCGTGGCGAAGCCGGTCTCGCCGTCCTCTCCCGGCAGCCCCTTGATGACGAACACCTGGGTGCCGGGGGGCACGAGCATGGAGTCGGAACGAGCCAGCTGAGCGATGTACGCCTTGGTGCCGAGACGATCGACCTCGCGCTCCAGCGCGGCGTTGTCCTGCCGCGCGGCCTGCAGCTCGGCCGTGGCCTTCTCATGGCGGTCCTGCTGAGCGAAGAAGGCACGCAGGGGCGAGACGTAGAACGCGGCGCCGATCACCAGCAGAGCGAGCAGCGCCAGTCGGCCCAGGTGCGGGCGCGGTGCCCCGCTGCGCCCTCCCGCTGGTGCACGCCGCGATCGTCCCCGTGCCGAGCTCGCTGCCGATGTCGCCTGCGCCACGTCTCCTTGCTTTCGGCTCGCCGTCCGCCGCCCACATCGCGCAGGGCGGCCCCTTCTCGTTCTAAAGGGTTCGCGGCCGGCGGCGGGAGTACCTGCCCGGCGGCCGCGAACCCTCAGAAGTCACGAGTGTGTCGTGACGTCGCTACTGCATCATGGAGAGCGCCTGCAGGCTCTCGTCGGCCTGCTTGCCGGCGTCTGACTTGGGGTCGATGGCGACGGCCTTGGTAAGCGCGGTCTTGGCCTGCCGGTACATCTTCTCGGCCTGCTCGGTGTCACCGCCCTGCTCCACGATGCGCCCCTCGTGACTCAGGAAGATACCCTTGTTGAGCCAGCCCTTCTGGAAGTCGGGATTCTCCTGGAGGACCGCCTCGATCTGCTTCAGCGCGGCCTCGATGTCGCCGCTGTAGAACAACGAGACCGCGAAATCGGTGCCCACTCCGGGATCGGTCGCCTGCTTGGTCCAGGCGGCAGCGTAGACCTTGGCGGCCGCGGCGAAGTAGGCCCCGCCCTGCTCGAAGTTCTGCTGCTGGAAGGCGGAGTCGCCCTGGTCGTACAGCTCGTTGGCGCGCTGGACGAGCTCCTCGTAGCTGCCGCTGGTGTCGGCCGAGACGGCCTCGACGGAGGCTCCGCTCGCGGCCGCGGACGTGGCGTCGTCGGACCCGCCGCCGAAGCCTCCGGAGACCATGACGACGACGATGATGACCACGACGGCGAGGGCTGCGAACGCCCCCCAGATGACGGCCGGCGAGAGCCGGCGCGGGCCGCCCCCGGCCGGGGCGCCGACCTGGGCCGCCGCCTCGCTCCGCTCGGCGGCCTTGGCACCTGCTGTGCCGCTCAGGGCCTGCTTGACGCCGGCCAGGTTCGCGCCGCACTCGGGGCAGAACCTGGCTTCGCCGGCGTCGTTGCCGCATTCGGGACAGTACATGCTGTGCGCTTCCTTTGGGTGAGGGTGGGACGTGGCAGGCTAGACCGCGATACGGTCGCCGGTATCTAGGAGACAGTGTGCGGCACGACTGCCCCCCTCTGCAACTCGTCCGGCCCGAACCCTTCTTGACGCCGCCGGCCGGCGGCCCCGGGTCAGACCCTGGTGAGGTTGTAGAACGCGTTGATGCCCGGGTAGTACGCCACCTCGCCGAGCATCTCCTCGATGCGCAGCAGCTGGTTGTACTTGGCCACGCGATCGGTCCGGGCGGGAGCGCCGCTCTTGATCTGGCCCGCGTTGGTCGCCACCGCCAGGTCGGCGATCGTGGTGTCCTCGGTCTCGCCTGAGCGGTGCGAGCACACGGCCGTCCAGCCGGCGCGCGTGGCCATCTGGATGGCGTCCAGCGTCTCGCTGAGCGTGCCGATCTGGTTGAGCTTGATGAGGATGCTGTTCGCGGAGCCCTTCTCGATGCCCTGGGCGAGGCGCTCCACGTTGGTGACGAACAGGTCGTCGCCGACGATCTGCAGACGGTCGCCGAGCTTCTCGGTCATGAGCTCGAAACCGTCCCAGTCGTCCTCGGCCAGGCCGTCCTCGATGCTGATGATGGGGTACGCGTCGACGAGCGCCGCGTAGTAGTCCACCATCTCGGCGCTCGTGAGCTCGCGGCCCTCGCCGGCCAGCACGTAGCGCTCCTTGCCGGCGTCGTAGAAGCTGGAGGCTGCCGGGTCGAGCGCGATGCGCACGTCGGCGCCCGGCTCGTAGCCCGCCGCGTCGACGGCCTCCATGATGACCTGGATGGCCTCCTCGTTGCTCCCGAGGTCCGGGGCGAAGCCGCCCTCGTCGCCGACTGCGGTGCTCAGCTTCTTCTTCTTCAGCACGTCCCTGAGCCCGTGGTAGACCTCGGCGCAGATGCGAAGGGCCTCCTCGAAACTCCCGGCGCCGACCGGCATGACCATGAACTCCTGCAGGTCGACGTTGTTGTCGGCGTGCTTGCCTCCGTTCATGATGTTCATCATGGGCACAGGCAGCGTGAAGGCGTTGACGCCGCCGACGTACTGGTAGAGCGGCAGTTCGAGCGCGGCGGCCGCAGCGTAGGCGGTCGCCAGCGAGACGCCGAGGATGGCGTTGGCGCCGAGCTTGGCCTTGTTCGGGGTACCGTCGAGCTCGATGAGCATCCGGTCCACGAGCCGCTGGTCCGTGGCGTCGAAGCCCACGATCTCCTCGGCGATCACGTTGTTGACGTTGTCGACCGCCGTCCGCACGCCCTTGCCCAGGTACTCCCCGCTGTCGTCGCGCAGTTCCACCGCCTCGTACTCGCCGGTGGACGCGCCGGAGGGGACGTCGGCGCGGCCGACGGCGCCGGACTCGAGCTCGACCTCGACCTCGACCGTGGGGTTGCCGCGGGAGTCGAGGATCTGCCGTGCTGTGACATCGATGATAGTGGTCATGCGCGGGATCCTCCTCGCGTCGGTCTTGCCGGGGTGCGCCCCGGTCTGGGCTCTAGCCGACCCCGAGGGGCCGGGGCGCAGGGCGCACGCTATCACACACCTGGTCCCCGGCTGCGCAACGGCAGTTGACCCGGCCTCTCACAGGGAACATTCCCAGTGTGGGGACGGAAAGGGGGATGACCATGGACGTGCCCTACTACAAGTGCGAGGACTGCGGCTGCACGTTCACGAAGACCGAGCTCCTCCCCGACATCGAGGAGGACCTCATCTCGTGCCCCGAGTGCGGCGGCCTCGACATCGCCCTGGTGGAGCAGGAGGCGGCGGCCTGAGAGGCCGCGCGTCAGGCGCCGGCGCCTGCAGGCGGCTCGCCGCCCGGACCCGGCGCCTCTCCACCCGCTGAGGGAGCTCCTCCGCCCGCTCCCGACGACTCTCCCGCCTTGGCGCGCTGGTAGTACTCCTCCTGCGCCGGCAGGTCGAGCGAGGTCCAGTCGCGCCCTTCGCCGGCGGCCAGCGCCGCCGCCGCCGTCACGCGGCGCTCGAACCGGTTGCCGGCCTCGCGCAGGGCGAGCTCCGGGTCCACGTGCAGCAGGCGCGCCACGTTGACGGTGGCGAACAGCAGGTCGCCGACCTCGTGCGAGACGCGCGGATCGGCGCGGTGGGGATCGGCGTGCACCGGCCTCCCCTCCGAGCCGGAGCGGGCCGCGGCGACGTCCTCCGCCTGCGCGGCCTCACGGAAAAGCTCGGCCAGCTCCGCGTGCTCCTCGGCGATCTTGGGAAACGCCTCCGACGCCGAGTCCCAGTCGAACCCGACGCTCGCGGCGCGCTGCTGCAGCTTCTTGGCGAACAGCAGCGCGGGGAACCCGGCCGGCACGTCGTGGAAGATGCCCTGCCGGCCCTCCTGCTCGACCTTGATCCGCTCCCAGCGGTCCTTGACGTCCTTGGGCGTCTCGGCGACGGCGCTGCCGAAGATGTGGGGGTGCCGGCGGATCAGCTTGACCTCGATCTCGTGCGCCACGCTGGCGAGGTCGCCGGCGCCCTCCTCGCTCAGCATGAGCGAGAGCAGCACGACCTGCAGCAGCAGGTCGCCCAGCTCGCCGTGCTCCGCCGCGAGGTTGCCGGCGGCCACGGCGTCGGCGAGCTCGTGGACCTCCTCCACCGTGTAGCCGATGATGTCACGCGGCGTCTGCTCGCGGTCCCACGGGCACTCCACGCGCAACACATCCACGATGCGCTTGAGGGAGACGAGCTCCTGACCCAGCAGGGCGTCGTCGAAGGCGGATCCCTCGGGTACGGTGACGATGCCGGGTGTGGCTCCGCGTGCCGGCGCACCGGGAGCAGCGGGTGCGGCGGAGCCGGCGGCTCGCGGAGCGGCTCGCCGGCGGAGCTCGCGCGCGAGCTGCGGCCCGGCGGGACCGGCGAGCGCCACGACGACCTCTCCGTCTGCCGCCAAGCGGACGAGGTCGTCGAGGGCCTCGCCGTCGGCGGGGTCCAGCTCGAGCAGGCGGCCGAAGCCGGGATCGGCAGTCTCGGCCACGAGCGCCCTCAGGTCGCCCTCGAGGCCGGCCGGGACGTAGACCGCCGGCATGGCGGCTGCAGAAACGGCGCCGCCGCCGGAGAGGGCCCGCAGCGAGGCTGCGGGCGCCACTCCGGCGGCGGCGCCGATGTACACGAGCGAGAGGCTCACAGCCGATCGCCCCGGCGGTCGCCCTTACTCTGCCGGCGAGGCAGAGGCGGACGCGGCCGGGCTCGGCGACGCCGTAAGCTGATCCGGGTTGAACCCGGGGGCGTACACGATGCCCGCATCCGCCATGGACTTCTTGAGCCAGTCCTCCCACGCGGTGGCCTGCTTCTGGAACTTGAGCTGCTGCTCGATGGTGGCCTTGGCCTCGTCGAACGTCTGCGTGCTGCCCGGGGTCTTCTTGGTGACCTCGATGACGTGGAAGCCGAACTGCGTCTTGACCGGCTGGGAGATCTCTCCCACCTCAAGACTGAAGGCCGCATCCTCGAAGGGCGCGACCATGCGGCCCTTGGGGAAGCTGCCGAGGTCGCCGCCGCTGTCCTTGGAGCCCGGGTCGGTGGAGTACTCCTTGGCGACTTTCTTCCAGTTCGCATCCGAACTGTCGGCCTCGAGCAGGTCGCGGACCTTGTCGGCCTCGGCCTTGGTCTTCACGAGGATGTGGCGCGCGTCGACGCTCTCCTGCACCTGGAACTGGGACGCGTTGTCCGGGTTCTCGAAGTACTTCTTGAGGTCGGCCTCGCTGACCTTGATGCTCGCGTAGACCTTCTGCTGCACGGCGTCCTGCAGCATCTGCGCCCGCAGTTGCTGCTCGAGCTGCGCCTGCGTGACGGACTGCTCCTTCAGAAGGTTGTCGAGCTTCTTCTGGCCGCCGACCTGCTCGACGATCTGCTTCATGCGATCGTCGAAGGCCTTGTCGGTGACCTTGACCTCCATCTCGGCGGCCTTCTCCTTGATGATCTCGTTCTGTACAAGGTAGTTGACGATGCTGGCCTTGAGCTGGTTGTACGCCTCCGAGCCCTCCTTGGGGAACTCCGGCGCACCCTCCTGCGACGCGTACTGTGCCTCAGCCTGATTCCAGATCTCGTCGAACTGCTCCTGCGTGACCACCCCGTCACCGACGGCGGCGATTGCGCCGGCGGGCACCTTCTTATCGTCCCCGCAGCCGCCCAGCACGAGCGCCGGCAGCACGAGGGCGACGAGCGCCACACCGATGATGAGCTTCTTCATAGACTCTCTCTCCCAGGGGTCGACGGACTGTGAGACACACGAGAGGCGAGTATAGCATCGAGCGTAGCCTCGACCCACCGGAGCAGCGCGGGCTCCTGCCCGTCCCGATGTACCGCCAGCACGTGGTCTTTCTTGAAATACGTGGCACGCGGCAGTGAGGTTCGTACGCGGCCTGCCCACTCGTCGTCGAGATCGAGGCCGTCGACCTGGAGCCGGCTGCCGCGGAAGGCGGCGGCGGAGGCGCCCAGCTCCGCCGCCATGATCCGAATCGCCTGCAGCGTCATGAGGTTCTCGACGGGCTCCGGCGGCGGGCCGAAGCGGTCGGCGAGCTCGGCCCGCACATCGCCGAGCTCGCCGACCGTCCGCGCCCGGGCGATGCGCCGGTGGGCGTCGATCTTCGTCGCCTCATACGTGATGTAGTCGGGCGGCACGTAGGCGGTCACCGGCAGGTCCACGCGCACAGGGGCGGCGACGGCAGCCTGCTCGCCCGCGAGCTCGCGCACGGCGTCCTCCAGCATCTGCGCGTACATCTCGAACCCGACGGCAGCGACGTGGCCGCTCTGCTCGTCGCCGAGCAGGTTGCCGGCACCCCGGATCTCGAGATCCGCCATGGCGATCTTGAAGCCGGCGCCGAGGTCGGTGTGGTCGCTCAGCGTCTGCAGCCGTGCCGCCGCCTCGCTGGTCAGCAGGTCGTCGCTGGGGTAAAGCAGATAGGCGAACGCGTGCGCGTCGCTGCGCCCGATGCGGCCCCTGATCTGGTAGAGCTGGGCCAGGCCGAGCATATCCGCCCGGTCCACGATCAGCGTGTTGGCGGTGGGGATATCGATGCCGCTCTCGATGATCGAGGTCGTGACCAGCACGTCCGCCTCCCCGGCGAGGAACGAGAGCATCACCTTCTCGAGCTGCCGCTCCTGCATCTGCCCGTGGGCGACGATCACGCGCGCTCCGGGCGCGAGGGCGCGCACGTGCTCGGCCGCCTGATCGATCGTCTCGACCCGGTTGTGGAGGAAGAACGTCTGACCTTCGCGGGCGAGTTCCTTCTCGATGGCGACGCGCACGAGGTCGTCCCGGTACTCGCCGATGTAGGTGCGGATCTCGTGCCGCCCACGCGGCGCCGTCTCGATCACGGAGATGTCGCGGATGCCGCTGAGGCTCATCTGCAGGGTTCGCGGGATCGGCGTGGCCGAGAGGCTCATGACGTCCACCTGCATTTTGAGATTGCGCAGCAGTTCCTTCTGCCGCACCCCGAAGCGCTGCTCCTCGTCCACGATGACCAGACCGAGCTCCTTGGGACGCACGTCCGTGCTCAGCAGCCTGTGCGTCCCGACCAGCACGTCGATCTCGCCCCTGGCGAACGCGGCGAGCGTCTTCTTCTGCTCGGAGGCGGTGCGGAACCGGGAGACCATGCCCACCTTGACCGGAAGGTCCGCGAACCGCTCCTCGAACGTCATCCAGTGCTGTTCGGCGAGGATTGTCGTCGGGACGAGGACCAGCGTCTGCCTGCCGGCCTCCGCAGCCTTGAACGCGGCGCGCAGCGCGACCTCCGTCTTGCCGTAGCCCACGTCGCCGCAGATGAGGCGGTCCATGGGGTGTGGCGCCT
>DAIQNY010000084.1:0-12531 GCA_036788155.1 Actinomycetota bacterium
CGGCGGCGCCGGCGTCAGTGCTCCTCTGAAGGCCGCTTCTTCAGCAGCCTGCTAGCCTAGCCCGACGCGCGCACGCGTGTCACGCGTCGGGCCCGTCGCGCGTCGCCAGCGTCGCCCGCAGGAGCTCGTCGATGGTCTCGAGCAGCCGTTCCACCTCCGCTGTGCGCCGCGAAGGCGGAACGGCTGCAACCTCCATGATCTGGTCTGCCATGAGGACCCAGCCGCACAGCATCGCGGTCACGAGGGAGACGACTCCGCGGGCCTTCTCCTCCCAGGCGTCGTCGTCGGCGGGCCCGGCCTCGATCAGCACACGGATGGCCGTCTCCATGCCTGGGTACCCGCCGGGCCACTCCACGACCGGCATCCCGCCGAGAAAGCTGCGCGCCATGATGAGCAGGTAGTGACGTCCCTCATCCAGGTAGTTCCTGACGATGGTGAGGATGGCCGCGCGTGGCTCGGTCATGCCGGCCGTCAGCTCGCGCACCCTCGTCTGGTTGCGGCCGAGCACGGCGGCGAGCAGCTCCCGCTTGGCCCCGAAGTGGTAGTAGATGAGGGGGTGCGTGACGCCTGCAGTCTCGGCGACGTCACGCACCGTGACGAAGTCGTAGCCGCGCTCGGCGAACAGGCGCTCGGCGACGGCGAGGATGCGGTCGCGCCGGCTGTCGACGGCCACTACGCTCTCCCGCCGGCCTGCGTGCTCGGCGCAGTCCGCCTCGCTCGCCGTCGTCCGTTTGGAGCCTGCCCCCGGGAAGCGACTTGACCAGTCGGCACTGGCAGGGACTGCCGCTGACGGGGGTTGACCAGACGTGCCATCAGTTGGAGTATACATGCCCTGACCGCTTGGTAAGGGGATTGGGGAGGCAGTCATGGCAGATCGCGGTACCGTCGTCGGAGGGTCGAGCTACAGCAACTTCGCCGGCATCTTCTTGTTCGTCGTAGGGTTGTTCAACATCCTCGACGGGGTCCTCATGCTCGTCCGCAAGGAGTACTTCGAGGAGGCCGAGCTCGTCTTCGCGAACCTGCAGACGTGGGGCTGGATCGTGCTGGTCGTCGGCGTCGTGCAGGTCCTGGCGGGCTGGCTGGTCGTCAGCCGCAGCCCCATCGGCCGCTGGGTGGGTCTCGCCATCGTGGTCGTCAGCATGGTCGTCCAGTTCCTGGCGATCGGCGCCTATCCGTTCTGGACGCTCATCATCCTCGTGATCGATGCGATGGTGATCTGGGGTCTGACGGCGCGCTGGGAAGAGTGACATACTGACTGTTCTGGCGACCTCGTCAGGACCAGCCCAACGAAGGGGAGAGCGTATGAGCGAAATGATGGTTCTCGGCTTCGAGAACGAGATGGAGGCCGACCGCTTCGGCCTCAAGCTCGCGGAGCTGCAGAAGGACATGATCGTGCAGCTGCAGGACGCAGCCGAGGTCGTGCGCGACCCGGACGGCAAGCCGCACGTCAAGCACGGTCACGGCCTGGTCGGCGCCGGCGCCCTGGGCGGCGCCTTCTGGGGCATGCTGTTCGGCCTGCTCTTCTTCGTGCCGTTCCTCGGGCTCGCCATCGGCGCCGGCATGGGCGCCCTGTTCGGCAAGCTCGGCAAGACCGGCATCGACAAGGAAGTCCTCCAGCAGATGGGCGACGCGGTGCCGCCGGGCGGCGCCGGCTGGTTCCTCGTCATCGGGCAGATGACCGAGGACAAGTTCCTCGCCGCCGTCGAGGGCACGAACGCCAAGCTCGTGCGCTCCAACCTGACGGCCGAGCAGGAGGAGCAGCTCAAGCACGCCTTCGGCGCCAAGCACCACAAGAAGGAAGCCTGAGCGATCACGTGCGAGGAGAGGGGCCGGCCACGGACGGTGCGTACCAGCCCATGCTCGACGTAGGATGGCCGAGTGACGGAACAGCCGGGAGAGAAGAGGGTGAAGCACAAGAAGAACCGCCTCGAGGCGTTCAGCGACGGTGTGTTCGCCATCGCGATCACGCTCCTGGTGCTCGAGATCGCCGTTCCGGCGATCCGGGACACGACGGGCAGCGTGAGCGCCCTCAGCGGCCTTGCCCACGAGTGGCCCGTCTACCTCGCCTATTTCGTGTCGTTCATGACCATCGGTGCTGTGTGGATCGAGCACAGCGCCCTGGTCGACGTGCTGGACCACATCGACGCCGCGTTCATGCGTCTCAACCTCGTGCTGCTGCTCTTCTGCGCCTTCCTCCCCTTCCCGACGCGGCTGATGAGCGAATGGCAGGGCAACCCGGCGGCCGAGCGCGTGGCGGTCGTCTTCTACGGTATCGTGCTGCTGGCTCTGGTGCTCATGCTCATCGTCCTCGGACGGCACGCCGAGCGCGAGGGGCTGTTCGGGGAGGATGTCGCCGACGAGCGCAAGGAGGAGGCTCGGGTCAAGTACCAGCTCGTGCCGAGCCTCATCGCATACGTCGTCGCCGCGTTCCTCGGTTTCCTCATGCCGCGTCTCGGCATCGGCCTCTACCTGTTCATCGCCATATGGCTGGCGGTGCCGATCCGTGATGTGCGACGGCTGTTCGGCGGAGAACGGGGATGAGGCAGTCGTGAGCAGGTCGGCACGCCGACTGGTCCTGGCGGTCGTTGTCGCGATCCTCGCGGTCGGCATCGCAGCCGCCGTGGTCGCCCTGACCGGCGGCGGTGTCACGGTTCCGGACGTCACGGGCCTGACGAGGACCGCAGCGATCGAGGCGCTCGAGGCGGCCGGGCTCGAGGTCGGCGAGGTCTCAGAGACGCCCGATGCGGAGGTCGCGGCCGGCCTGGTCCTGCGGCAGGACCCGACCTCCGGCTCAGAGGTGGACGAGGGAGCACAGGTCGCGCTCACGCTCTCCTCGGGCCCAGGGATGGCCGCCGTGCCCGACGTCGTCGGTATGGATCGCGCGACCGCGGAGGCCGCGCTCGTCGATGCCGGCTTCGTGCCGGCGAGCGCCCTGCAGTATGACCTCACGGCGCCCGCCGGCCAGGTCGTCGATCAGCTGCCGGCCGCCGCTGAGCAGGCCGTGCAGGGTTCCCAGGTCGGCATGCTCGTGTCCAAAGGCCGGCCGGAGGTCTCCGTCATCGTGCCCGACGTGACCGGCCTGACTCAGGACGATGCGACCTCCGAGCTTGCCGACAGTGGCCTCGTCGCCGTGGTCGTGGAGGCCTACGTCGACGATGTGCCCGCGGGAGAGGTCGCCGAGCAGGAGCCTCCGGCGGGCGATCAGGTAGCGCCGCTCTCGGAGATCCTCGTCACGGCCTCCCTCGGCGAGGGTACGACGACGGTCGAGGTGCCGGACGTCGTCGGGCTGGCTCAGCCGGACGCCACGGCCGAGCTCGAAGCCGCCGGGCTCGCCGTGCAGGTGGCCCACGCCTGGAGCGCGGATGTCGACGAGGGACACGTCATCGCCCAGGCGCCCAAGCCCGGCGTCACGGTGGACGAAGGCGGCGACGCCGGCATCCTGGTGTCTCTGGGGGCGGTGCCGTCGCCTTCTCCAACGCCGTCGCCGTCACCCACCGCGACCGTGGGCGCGTCACCCACGGCGGAACCATCCCCGACGGCGACTCCCGAGCCCCCTCCAGAAGGGGCCCAGCCCCCCGAGGAGCCGCCGGAGCTCACGGCGACGGTGCCCGACGTGGTCGGCATGAACGGGGCCGAGGCCGAGCAGGAGCTCATGGCGCTCGGCCTCCGACCGCTTCTGCTCGAAGCCCCCAGCGCGTCGACGCTCGCGGGACAGATCTCGGCCCAACTGCCGCAGGCCGGCAAACAGGTCCCCAAGACCTACCCGGTGTTGTTGCTCGTCTCCGGCGGACCCGTCGCGCAGGTCAACCCGCAGTAGGACGCCGGCGGGCGGCGCGTCCAACGGTCGCCCGCAGCCGCCGTCTGCGCGAGTCCCTCTGTCAGGACGCCGGCCGCCCGTTGACCGGGGTCAGCCGGCGGACTCCTCGACGGGGGCGGTCGCCGTCTGCGGCTCCGCCTCGCGCCTCGCCACCAGCTTGCCGACCTCCCACAGGAAGAACAAAGCGATGGCGGGCAGCAGGGCGAGGAGCCACTGCCCGGCCGTCACCTGCTCCGTCCCGAAGATCCTGCGCATCACGTCCATCTGGGTGATGAGGACGGCGAGCACGACCTCTGCGACCGCCGTCCAGTTCAGGTGCCGGTTGTCGAACGTCTCGGTGGTGAGTGCGCTGTCCGTGACGCTCCGTGCCTGGAACGCCGCGGCGACGATCATGAGCGAGAACGCCGTGAGTCCGATCGACGAGCCGATCGCGGCGCTGTCGAACCGCTCCGTGCCGTAGCTGATGAGGGCGAGCGTCGTGACCGCCATGAACAGCCCGACGAGACCGGCGGTGGTGAGCAGGCCGCGCGTCATGATCGTGGCGTCGCGCGGCCGCGGGGCTCGGTCCATCAGCCCCGGAGTCTCCCTGTCCATGCCCAGAGCGATACCGAGCGGCGCGTTGACGAGGAAGTTGATGTACAGGATCTGCGGCGCGGAGAACGGCTGGCCGGCAGCGATGTTGAGCAGGCTCGCCCCGAGGAACGTGATGATGTAGGCGGCGAGCTCCAGCATCACGAAGCGGATGAACTTGTTGAGGTTGTCGTACACGGCGCGGCCCTTCTCAACGGCCCGCACGATGGTCGCGAAGTTGTCGTCCGAGAGGATCATGCGGCCCGCGTTCTTGGCCACCTCGGTGCCGCTGCCCATGGCGATGCCGATATCGGCCGCCTTGATGGCCGGGGCGTCGTTCACGCCGTCGCCGGTCATGGCCACGACCTGCCCCTTCTTGCGCAGCGTCTCGACGAGCAGCACCTTGTGCTCGGGGGCTACACGGCCGACCACGCCGATGTCCTCGATGCGCCTCAGGCGCTCCGGCTCGCTGAGGGCGGCGAAGTCGGCGCCGAGGATCGCCTCGCCGGGGATGCCGAGTTGCTCGGCGATGGCGGCGCCCGTGGTCACGTCGTCCCCCGTCACCATGCGCACGCGGATGTGGGCGTGCTGCGCGTCCCGCACGGCCGCGGCCGACTCCTCCCGCGGCGGGTCCACCATCGCCACGATCGACGTCAGCTGGAGGTCTGTGACGTAGTCCAGCAGGTCGCCGTCGGGATCGAAGGCGGCGGCGTCGAGGTCGCGGACCGCCGCCGCCATCACGCGGTGGCCCTCGCCGGCCATCCGGGCCACCGTGTCGTTCCCGCGCTTCCTGAGGTCGTCGTCCAGCGCGAACGTCTTGCCGCCCGCCAATGCGCTGCCCGTGCGTGCGAACACCGCCGGCGCCGCCCCCTTGACGAAGCAGCGCACGACGTCCTTGCCGGTTTCGTCCGTGGCGGAGGTGAACACCGCCATGAGCTTGTACACGGGATCGAACGGCAGGGTGGCAAGTCGTGGGTACCGTTGCCGGCTGGCATCGATGTCCAGACCCGCCTTGTGCCCAAGCACCAGCAGGGCCCCCTCCGTGGGATCGCCGACGACCTTGCCGTCCTCGAGCTTGCCGTCGTTGGCGATCACGTAAGGCAGGACGGCCTCGTCGATGGAGGGTGAGCTGCCGGCGGCGTGGTGCACCTGTCCGTCCAGTCCGTAGCCGATGCCCGAGACCGTGTAGCGGTCCGCCGCGTCGACCACCTCGACCACCGTCACCTGGTTCATCGTGAGGGTCCCGGTCTTGTCGGAGTTGATGGCGGAGGTGGAGCCCAATGTCTCGACCGACACCAGGTCCTTGACGATGGCCTTCTGCGCTGCCAGGTCCTTGGCCCCGAACGAGAGGATCGACTGCAGCACCGTCGGCAGCGCCGTCGGGATGGCGGCGATCGCCAGCGCGACGGCGGTGATGAATAGACTCTCGGCGCTCTGGCCGCGGGAGATGCCGAGCGCGAACATGACCACCATGGTCACCAGGGCGGCCGCGCCGATCCACAGCGTCATGATGTTGAGCTGCCGGGTGAGCGGCGTCTGTTCGCGCTTGGTCGTCGCCAGCATGCCGGCGATCTTGCCCACCTCCGCGTCGGCGCCGCGAGACGTGACGATCATGGTGCCGCTGCCGTGGGTGACCGGCGTGTTCATGAACGCCATGTTGGTCCGGTCGCCGGGGCCGATGTCGGCGTCCGCGAGCGTCTCAGTGGTCTTGGACGCCGGCACGCTCTCGCCGGTGAGCGCCGACTCGTCGATCTCAAGCGAGCTCGCCGCCACGATCCTGCCGTCGGCGGCGACGTTGTCCCCCGCCGCCAGCAGCACGACGTCGCCGGGCACGACCTCCTCGGCCGGTATCTCAGCCTCGGCTCCGTCCCGGCGCACGCGCGCCGTCCGGATCATCAGCGACTTGAGGGCGTTCATGGCGCTCTCGGCCTTGCCCTCCTGGCGCAGTCCGACCACGGCGTTGAACACGGTGAGACCGATCAGCACGAGCCCGGTGCTCCACTGCCCGATGGCCAGCGAGACCACGGCGGCGACGAGCAGGATGATCTGCATGTACGCGCTGTACTGCTCGAGGAACCGCCGCCACCCCGGTACACCTCTTTCGACCGGGAGCGCGTTGGGGCCGTCCTTCAGCAGGAGTTCGGCGGCCCTGGCTGCCGGCAGGCCGACGGCCGGGTCGACACCGAAGTGGGCGCCGACCTCCTCGGCCGAGAGCGCGTACCAGCGCTCGACGGACCCGGCCGGCGCGTCGTTCTCTGCGGATGTCATCGGAGCCCCCTTCGTTCACCTGGTGCACGACGGATGAGTCACCTAGTCTGATGTGCCTCGAACTCTACTGCTCCTTCCCCCCGGACGCCCGTCGGTATCTCGTTGGCGCCCTTGGCCGGTGGGGTCAGTCATGGCCGCGGCAAGACGGAAGGATCCGGCGCACGCGTGGAAGGGTGACCTCAGGCGGGACTTCACTCGCCGGGCGGACCGTGGCACGATGACTGCGGTCACAGCCGGCGCCGGAGGCGACGGCTCGAGTGAGGGAGGCCCGCTCATGAGCGCCGTGAGCAACCGCGTCCGCTTCGTCCGCCGGCTGGCGGCGCTGGCGGCGATGGTCCTCGTCTTCGTGGTGGCCATCGTCAGCGTCCTCGCCATCCTTGACGAGCCGCTCGCAGTCCTCGCGGAACTCGTCCTGCTGCTGGCGGCCTTCCTGGCCGGCTGGTACGCACTGGTCCACAGAAGGACGGGCCGCGTCGTCGGGCTCGTGGCGGCGGTCCTCAGCGTCGCTGCCGCATTTGCGCTGCAACTCGCACGTGGTGAGGGGTCGACGGCGTCGCTCGTCATCCGTCTGCTGCTGCTGGGCCTCGTCATCGTGCTGGCGAGGTATGCGCTCGGCAGGGATGTCAAGAGCCTCAAGGCAAGCGCCACGCCCGGCACGCCGGTCCCGTCCTCCCGGCACGGCGTGCTCATCATGAACCTCAGGTCCGGCGGCGGGAAGGCTGAGAAGTTCCGACTTGTCGAAGAGTGCCACGCGCGAGGGATCGAGCCGGTCGTGCTCAAGCCCGGCGACGACCTGCTCGAGCTCGCCCGCGCCGCGGTGGATCGCGGGGCCGACGTGCTCGGCATGGCCGGCGGCGACGGCTCGCAGGCACTGGTCTCCTCCGTCGCCGCCGAGCTCGGCGTGCCGATGGTCGTCGTCCCCGCGGGTACGCGCAACCATTTCGCGCTGGACATAGGACTCGACCGTGACGACGTCGTCGGTGCGCTCGACGCGTACGGCGAGGCCTTCGAACAGCGCATCGACCTCGCCGACGTCAACGGCCGCGTCTTCGTCAACAACGTCTCACTCGGGCTCTACGCGTCCATCGTGCAGTCGCCCGAGTACCGCGACGCCAAGCGCGAGACCACGCTGGCCGCGCTGCCCGAGATGCTCGGGCCGGGCAGCACGCCGTTTGACCTGCGATTCTCAACGCCGGACGGCGCGCAGCACGACGGCGCTCATGTGATCCAGGTCTCGAACGGCCCCTACGGCGCGGCCGTCGGTGGCCTGACTTCGCGCCCGCGGCTGGACACCGGGCTGCTCGGTGTCTTCTCACTGGTCGTGCCGGACGGGGCGAGCGCGGCCCGTGCCGTGACCGCGCTCACGACCGGCCGCCCGGAGGTCTACCCCGGGTACCGGACCTGGAGTGCCTCGGGGTTCGAGGTCACATCCGGCGCGCCGGTCGCCGTGGGGCTCGACGGCGAGGCCCTGGAGATGGACCCGCCGCTGGTGTTCACCTCACGCCCCGGAGCGTTGCGGCTGCGGCTGCCGGCGCGCGCGATCGGCTACTCGCCCGCCGCGCGCGCTCTGCGCACCCGCGACCTTCTGGGGCTCTGGAAGGTGGCGCTGGGCAGGCCGGTCGCTTCGGGAGGCTGACTGCGGATCAGCGGCTGCCTCCGGGCTCCCCCGCCGCGCCGGCGTCGCCGCCCCGCTCGTGACGTCCGGCGTCCTCCTCCTCCTCCTCCGCGATGTTCCGGAGTGCCGGCTTCATCTTGGCGTAGAAGTGGTCGTGATCGAGTTCCTCGTACAGCCCGTAGGTCTCGACGCGGTCGCGGAGCCGGTCGCGCATCTCCACGAACGCCATGTGGACGCCCTGCTGGTTCAGCTCGTGGTCCAGGCCCTTGAGCATGTCGGCGGCGGTGACGTCGATGTCGGTGATCGCTTCGCACTGCAGGACCACCCAGCGCGGCTTGCGCTCCCGCACCAGCTTGCGGATGTGCTGACGGAAGATGCCGGCGTTGGCGAAGAACAACGGCGCCTCCCAGCGGTAGATGACCACCCCGTCCGTCTGCTCCGCGTCCGGGTAGCGGCCCACGTCGTGCCAGCCCTTGAGGTCGTGCACGTACCCGAGCACCGCGCCCTCCGGCCACCAGCTGCGCTTGAAGAACAGCAGGATGGAGAGGATGGCGGCGATCAGGATGCCCTCGAGGACGCCGAGGAACACGACGCCGGCCGTGGCGACCAGGGAGAGGAAGAGCGCCGTCTTGCGCACGCGCGCGAAGCGGCGCAGGACGGCGACGTCTGCCAGCGAGACCGCCGCCATGATGACGACCGCGGCGAGCGCGGTCTGCGGCAGGTCCTTGAGCAATCCGGGCGCCACGAGCAGCATGACGCCGACGAGCACGGCGCCGACGAGTCCGGCGACCTGCGTCTTGGCGCCAGACCGCTCGGCGACGGCCGTCCGCGAGCTGCTCACCGAGATGGCGAAGCCCTGGAACAGGCCGACGGCGGCGTTCGAGGCGCCGACCGCGATCATCTCGCGGTCGGCGTTCACCTCGTCGCCCCGGCGGGCGGCGAACGCGGACGACGTGGCGATGGTGTCGGTGAGCGAGACCAGGACGATGCCGACCGCGGCGGCCGCCAGTGTGACGAGGTCCTCCAGACCGGTCCACGGGAACGACGGGACGGGCAGACCCTGCGGCAGGGTCCCGACGGTCTTCACGCCCTCGCCCGCGAGCCCGAACGCGGCGGTGACCACCGTCGCCGCGATGACGGCGACGAGGATCGCCGGGATCTTCTTCGAGAGGAACGGCAGGCCGAAGAGGAGCGCGAGGGTGCCCATGCCGAGTGCGAGCGTGGTGGGCTCGGTCTCCGAGAGCCCCCTGAAGAACGCCCCGACCTCGTCGACGAACGTGTCCGCGTCGGTCGAGAACCCGAAGAGCTTGGGGAGCTGGCCGACGATGATCGTGACGGCCAGCCCGTTCATGTAGCCGACCTGGACCTCCTTGCTCAGCAGGTCGGCGATGAACCCCAGCTTGCCGAGGCCGAGGCCGATCTCGATGGCGCCGACGAGCAGGGCGAGCATGCCGGCCAGGGCGATAGCGGAGGCAGGGTCGTCGGCGACCATGAGCGGGACGATGGCGGCGAAGATGAGCGGCGAGACGGACGAATCCGGGCCGAGGACGAGCACGCGGGACGGCCCGAGGAGCGCGTAGACGACGAGGCAGACGACCGTGGTGTAGAGGCCGGTGACGGGAGGGACCCCGGCAAGCTCGGCGTAGGCGAGGCCCTGGGGGACCAGGATGGCGGCGAGGACGACGCCGGCGACCAGATCGAACCGCAGCCACGAGGGCTTGTACGTCCGCAGCATGCCGACGCCCGGGACCGCTGCGGTCAGGCGGCGCCGGCCGGCCGGCCCGCCTGCGGCGGCCGGCTCCCCCACCTCGGCAGGCCTGTCCTCCGTCTGTGTCTCGACCACGGTGCCTCTCCTGCTCTACCGGTTGGTCAGGAATGGTAGCATCTTGCCCGTGACGCAGGGGGGAGACAAGCAGGATCTCCAGATGCTCGCGCGCGACGTGCTGCACGAGCTGCTGGCCCTCGACCTCGCGGTGTACCAGGCCGTGGAATCCACGCCCACGCCGCTGATCGATGCCACGCTACGGCGACTCTCGCACGCGGCCAACCACGCCAAGGTGTACATGGCGGTCTCGGCCCTGCTGTTCGCGCTCGGCGGGCCGAAGGGCCGCCGAGCCGCCGTGAACGGCATGGTCGCCGTCGGGGCCAACTCGCTGGTCGTCAACATCCCGATGAAGCGGTTCGGGCGCCGGCCTCGCCCGGTCCGCGGCGCCGTCAGGCTGGCTGAGGCCCGGCACGTCACCATGCCGGACTCGACGTCCTTTCCCTCGGGGCACTCCGCCTCGGGCTTCGCGTTCGCCGTGGCGGTCGCCGACGCGGTCCCCGCCCTCGGCGTGCCGCTGCGCGCGCTCGCGACCGCGGTCGCCTACTCGCGCGTGCACACCGGCGTGCACTACCCCGGCGACGTCATCATCGGGTCTCTCGTCGGCATGGCCGTCGGCGAGGGCACGGTGCTGGCCTCGCGCGCCGCGCGCCGCAGGATCCCGGCGCGCAGGTGAGCGCGGACCTCTGGGGCACTCTGCTGCCTCTGGTGGTGGCCAGCGCGGCCGTCCCCGTCCAGATCACGCTCACGGTCCTGCTGCTCCGCTCCTCGGTCGGCACCGCGGCCGCCTGGGTCGGCGGGATGACGACGACCCGCCTGGTGCAGGGCGTCTTGTTCGGGCTGGTGTTCACGGAGGCCGGCGTCCTCTCGACCGAGGACGGCGCCGGCCCCTTCGTCTCCGGCGTGCTGCTGGTCATCGCCATCCTCTTGCTTGGAAAAGCGGCCAGGGAGCTGATCGGCGGCCGCGAGGACGACGCCTCGCCGCCGAAGTGGATGCGGCTGTCGGGGTCGGCGACTCCGCTCACGGCCTTCGCCCTGGGGGCCAGCTACGTGGCGGTGGCGGCCAAGCTCTGGGTGTTCACCCTCGGCGCCATCGGCGTCGTCGCGGAGGCGTCTCTGAGCCGGCCGGCGTCGATCGCGATCTTCCTGCTGTTCGTGGCGCTCGCCGAGGCCGTCCCGATCGCGGTCGTCGCGTACGCCGCTCTCGCTCCCACCTCGTCGCGCGCCCTGCTCGAGCGCGTGTCGGCCTGGCTCGAACGCAGCGCTCGCGGCATCGTCATCGTGGTCGGCCTGGTGTTCGGAGTGTGGTTCCTCGTGAAGGCGCTGGACAGTCTGGGGGTCCTCTGACACCGCGCAGGGCGGCGACGCGTGCCGAACTGACACGCGTCCTCGACGTGGGCTGAACCTCAGGCGGTCGAGCCCCTCTTCAGAGGAAGAGGAGGATCATCCCGATCAGGACGGGTACGACGGCCAGGGCCAGGACGAATACGGCCAACTGCTTCATGATGCTCCTGTCCATTCGCTTCACTGCGAACGTACCGCCACTGCGGGGTCCGGCAAACAAAGCTCGTGACAGCGGCGGGCGGACGAGCGGCCCCGCCGCGGCGCCCGGGTGGCGCCTCAGGGGTCGCAGGCCGCCGCGGTCTCGCCCTTCTCGAAGCGCATCTTGCACATCGCGTACTCCTCGGGCACAGCGATGGGGTACTCGCCGTCGAAGCAGGCACGGCAGAACTGGTCTCGCGGCAGACCGGTGCTGGCCTGCAGGCCCTCGAGCGTGAGGTAGTGCAGGCTGGTGGCGCCCACGTGGTCGCGTACCTGCTCGACGGTGTTGTACGACGCGATGAGCTCGGCGCGCGTCGCCATGTCGATGCCGTAGAAGCAGGGCCACTGGATGGGCGGTGAGCTGATGCGCAGGTGGACCTCGGCGGCGCCGGCATCGAACAGCATGCGCACGAGCCGGCGTGTGGTGTTGCCGCGCACGATGCTGTCGTCCACCACCACCAGCCGCTTGCCCTTGATGACCGACGTCAGCGGGTTGAGCTTCATGCGGATGCCGACCTGGCGCAGGTTGTCGTCCGGCTGGATGAAGGTGCGGTGCACGTAGCGATTCTTGATGAGGCCCTCGGTGTAGGGGATGCCGGATTGCGCGGCGCAGCCGATCGCTGCCGGCATCCCGGTGTCGGGCACCGGAATGACGAGGTCGGCCTCCACAGGCGCCTCACGCCAGAGTTGGCGTCCCATCTCCTGGCGCACGGCGTGCAGCGTCTTGCCGTGCATCACACTATCCGGGCGCGCGAAGTAGATGAACTCGAAGATGCAGAGAGCCGGACGCGCGCCCTCGAGTTCCACGCGCTCGCTGCGCAGGCCGTGCTCGGCGTCGGCGATCACGATCTCACCGGGCTGGATCTCGCGCACGAAGTCGGCGCCGATGATGTCCAG
>DAIQNY010000085.1:0-12462 GCA_036788155.1 Actinomycetota bacterium
GCCGACCACGTCCGGGTCGTAGACCTTGGTGACGTCTTCGAAGACGATCATGGGATGCGTTCTCCCTTGTCAGCCGGCAACGGCCAAGCAACGAGTATGAGGGTTCGCCCCTGCGTGCTCAACCCGGCTCCCCGGTACCCACGCATCTCCTCCCGTGTTCGCCCAGCAAGGAGGGGTCGCCGTGAGCTGAGAAGGACCAGTGGAGCGAGCCAAGGAGCACTGGTGTGGCCGGCGACCCCGGGAGAGGGGTTCGGCGCCGGCGCCGGGGTTCCTGCCGCATCCGGCGCAGCGAGCTCGAACACGAGAAAGGGGACCAACCGGGGGTAAGCAAAGCCTGGCGAGTCAATGCTGAGAGGGGAGGTTGGCCCCTCGGCGGACTGTACGCCCTGCGCCGCCGTTTGTCACGTGGACGAGACGTGCGGAGCGGCTCAGACTCGCGGACCTACCAGCGCTCGTACCTGACGAGCTCCTCGAGCGGCCTCCGGTCGGTGCTCGCCGGGGGCTTGTCCGGGTAGCCCAGCGGAGTGAGCGCGACCAGTTCCACGTCATCCGGGAGCCCGAACACCTCGCGCGCCGCGTCCGGGTCGAACGCCGCGATCCAGCAGGTGCCGAGGCCGAGAGCCGTGGCCGCGAGCACCAGGTGATCCATGGCTATGGTCGCGTCCACCTCGTCGTACGGCTTGTCGTCCATACGCCGCCACGCCTCCCCTGTGACCGCGACGAAGCCGACCACCAGGGGCGCCCGCGTGAACCAGCGCCGCCCGTACACGCGGGCGAGCTCCTGCTCACGATCCCGGGTGTGCACGACGAGCACGCGGAACGGCTGCCTGTTGGCGGCCGTCGGCGCACGTCGCGCCGCCTCCAGCACTTGCTTGAGCTTCTCGTCCTCCACGGGGTCCGGCTTGTACCCGCGCACGCTGTAGCGCTTCTCGATGGCCTCGAACACGTCCATGGCGTCTCCTCTCCCGGGATCGCCTCCATCGTATCGCGCCGGGCGCGACTGCGGCGCGCGATAGGATGGCCGCGCAGGCTCGACGGAAGGACGCGGGTGTCGCGCAAAGGCTGGCTGCTCTTCATCTCCCTGTGCGTGATCTGGGGCATCCCGTACCTGTTCATCCGCGTGGCGGTGCGCGAGCTGCCGCCGCCGGCGCTGGTGTTCCTGCGCACGACACCGGCGGCGCTCCTGCTCCTGCCTTTCGCGCTGCGTCGCGGAGAACTGAGGAGCATCGCACGGAGCTGGCCCTGGGTGCTCTTGTACACCGCGGTCGAGCTCGCCGTGCCCTGGCTCCTGCTCTCGCACGCCGAAGAGCGCATCTCGAGCTCCCTGGCGGGGTTGCTGATCGCCACGGTCCCGCTGATCGGCGCCGTGCTGTACCGCGCGTTCGGCGTGGCCGACCGCTTCGACGCGCGCCGGCTCACCGGGCTCTTCGTCGGATTCGCCGGCGTCGTCGCCCTGGTGGGCCTGGACGTCGCGGGCAGCGACGCGCTCGGCATGGCCGAGACCATCGTCGTGGCTCTCTGCTACGCCGTTGGGCCGCTGGTGATCTCGCGCAAGCTGGAGCACCTGCCGGCGATCGGCGTGATCGTGGCGTCGCTGCTTGTGACCGCCGTGCTCTACGCGCCTGCCGGCGCGCTCACCATGCCGTCCTCGCTCTCCGCCGAGACCATCGCGTCCGTCGCCGTGCTCAGCGTGGTGTGCACGGCGATCGCCTTCCTGCTCTTCTTCGCCCTGATCCGCGAGGTGGGACCGGCCCGCACCACGGTCATAACGTACGTGAATCCGCTGGTCGCCGTCCTGCTCGGCGTCGCCCTGCTGGCGGAGCCCTTCACCCTCGGCATCGCCGTGGGCATGCCGCTCATCCTCGTGGGCTCAGTGCTCGCGACGTTGCCGTCACTGAGGTCCTCCGGCGCCGTGGCCACCGTCCAGGACGAACTCGGCGCCGGTCCGCCGGCGCCGTGACCGGAGTCGGCCTCGCGTTCGGCAGGGCGCTCAGGATGCCGGACTCGCCGCGCCCCCGACAGACCGCGCCACCCAGTCACGGGTCAGTTCCACGTTGTTGAAGGTGAAGAGATGGGCGCCGCGGATGCCGAGCCCGGGATCCGCGGCGTACCTCGCCACCTCGACGGCGAGGCTCGTAGGATCGTACCGCCGCGAGCGCGCGAGCGTGACGATCTGACGCCCGTGCTTGCGGAGGTAGCTGAGCGACGCGCCCACACCTGCCTTGAGCGAGATCTCGGCCAGCTTGCGGCGCTCGACCACTCCCGGCAGCCCGACCACCACGGGCAACTCGATCCCCTCGCCGCGGATCAGGCGCACCCAGCGCGCGACCGCTTCAGCGTCGAAGCAGAGCTGTGTCACGAGATGCGTGGCGAAGGGCTGCTTGCGGCGCAGCGCCTCGAGCAGCTCCTCGTCCGAGATCAGCGGATGGCCCTCCGGGTAGCCGCCGATGCCGATGTGCGAGAAGGGGTGAGCGATGCCGGCGAGCTCTTCGAGCAGGTCGCCGGCGTCGCGGTAGTCGCCCGCGGGGGGATCCGCGTCTCCCCCGATCACGAAGACCTCCCGGATGTCCGTCTCGTCCAGACGCTGCAGCAGCCGCTCGAGGTGGCCGCGACCTGTGACCATGCGAGCCGCGAAGTGCGGCACCACGCGAAATCCCCGTGCTGCGAGCGCGACGCTCACGTCGAGCGTGCGCTCCAAGCCGAGCGACGGCGACGCCGTCACCGTGACGGTGGAGCCGTAGGGGAGGACGGCTACCTTGTGTTCGATCCCCTGTGCCGGAATCACCTCGTACCGGGGTCCGGTCAGGAGGAGGGACAACGCCGACTGCTCCGCGAATGCGGGCGCTCCGCCACGACTCATGGCCACCTCACTCCGTAAAAGGGGATTGATTTCGTCCCCTTTATACCCACTTCAGGGGGAAACGGGTGGGTCAGATCGAGAGAAGGTGGTGAGGCGGGCGGGCCGGACCGGCCCGCCCGCCTCGTCTCAGCTCCGGCGACAGAGCTCCTCGTCGCAGCGCCGCACCACGAACTCGCGGTACTTCTCCAGGTCGCGGTCGAGCTCGCGCTGGGCGCGCGCGAGATCGCTGCCCGGGTCGACGGGGTCGCGCGGCGTGTACTCCAGCTCCACGCTCACCATGGCGCTGCCCTTCCCGAGTTCGGCGAAGGTCACCCGACCCTCGTCCGCGTCCAGATCACTGAGCGAGGAGCGCAGGTCCTCGTACCCTTCGGGAAAGCGGTCGTAGACGGACCGCCCGATGAACGCTCTCCACTCACGGTCTGCAAACGAGACCGGCACGTCGGCCTCGATGGATCCTGTCAACACTGGCATGCGTACTCTCCTTGTGTCCGCGCCCTCCAAGGCGGGCCCGGCTTACCAGTCGTGTTCCCGGCCACCGGCACGGGCTCACCTCCCCGGCGCTCCCTGCGCGAGCGCCGGCGCACGGCGATGCGCTACGATGTCGGACGCTCACGCCGGCTGCGGAAGGACCACGTGGACGAGAGAAGAGAACGAGTGCTGCCCGGCATCACGGTCGCGGCGAGCCGAAGGGCCGTGCGCATCTCCAGCGAGCTCCCCCTGACGACGCTGAGCTCGGCCGTCGTAGGCGGCGGACGGAGCGTCGTCCGCGAGATCCTCAACCTGCACGTGGACGACAAGTACGACGGCGAGCGGCCGGACGAGGACCTCGCCGCGGCCGCGGCCGAGCTGGGAGTGGGCGGGCGGTTCGTCGGCCTCATGACCGCGGCCTACACCGAGTACGCGACCTGGGCGGTGGAGACGGCCGCGGACCTCTCCGTGGCGGCCGTCGTCTCCGTCGGCCTCAGCAACACCTCGTCGGCGGGAATCACGCCGCCGGTCGGAGTGGAGACGCCGGCGCCGGGCACCATCAACATCGTCCTCCTCGTGGACGGCGCCCTCTCCCCATCCGCCATGGTGAACGCGGTCATCACCGTGACCGAGGCGAAGACGATGACGCTGGCTGAGTGGGACGTGTGCACCCCTCAGGGCGAAGCCGCCAGCGGCACCTCGACGGACACCGTGGTCATAGCGTGTACAGGCCGCGGCGAGGAGTGGGACTACGCCGGACCCGCCACGCCCGTGGGCTGGCTCGCGGCACGCGCCGTGCGTGCAGCCATGACGCGCAACTGCACGGAGAAGATCGAGCGCGACGGCGGCCGCCGCGGCTGGTGAGCCGGCGCGGTCGCCGCACGGCGCGCCGCGCTCAGTCGTCCGCCCCGAGTACCTCGTCGATCCATCCGATGCCCGCGATCGCGGTGGGGAACCCGCAGGTCGTGATGGCGAGCACGCCGACCTGCCGTATCTCCTCGGGAGAAGCGCCGGCCGCCAGCGCCTTGCGCGCATTGGACTTGACCGCTCCCTCGGCGAGCGCCCCGACGGCGAGGCCGAGCTTGACGAGCCGCACGTCGCGCTCGCCGAGCGGCCCCTCCCCGTCGACGGCCTCGCCGAGGCCGTCGAGCGCGGCCGCCACCTTCGGATAGTCCTCACGGAACCCCAGATACACGTCGGGCAGATGGTCGTCGCTCATGGTGTCCTCCTCGTCGGTCACGGCACGGCGTCCGCGTCGTCGACTTCCCTATCTCGCACGGCGGGAGGCGCCAAACCCTACGGTCAGTGCGGCGAATCGATCGCCAGGTCGAGCACCGTGACACGGGGCGTGGAGATGCGGCTCACGGCCCACTCCAGAGCCTCTTCGAGCTCCAGAGATCCGGCGAACTCACGCGCCGCCTCGACGCTCTCCCACTCGAGCAGGACGACGACGTTGCCGGGGTCGTCGGCCACGCGGTACACCAGGCCGCCCGTGCACCCGAGCCGCGCCCGTCGCGCGGCGTCGCCCACGAAGATCTCCCTGAAGGTCTCGAAGTCCCCGACCCGGTGTTCGATGAGGACCCACGCCACGAAACCCCTGCCTCTCCGTCGCCGATGGCGTCGACAGTGTATGCCCGCCCGGACGCCATCAAAGACCATCTGGCGCCGTTGGCTTCCCGGGCGATCCTTCAGCCGAGGTCGCGCCGCCAGTCCCACTCCGGCGCGATGACGTCCGTCCCCTCATGGTCCTCGATGCTGCGGCGCCAGGCCACGCGCCTGCCGACGCGGGCCCGCAGGCGCCAGCCTACGGACTTCTCCTCCGCCTGGATCGCCTCGCGGATCGCCGTGAGGCGGCCGTACACCCGCGCCATCTCCTCGTCGTCCAGGTCGTAGTCGTCCACCATCTGCAGGACGACATCTGTGTTGGCGAGCAGGTCCTGGCACAGGCCCCAGTCCCCGGCGCAGGTGTCGGCGATATAGGGCACGCAGAGCGAGGTCTCGTCGTCGACCTGCCGCAGGGGCACGTCTTTGAGAAGGGCGATGACGTCGTGCACGTCCTTCTCGTTGATGCGGCCGATCTGCAGTTTGCCGATGAAGGCGTCCGCCGGGGAGATCGCGTAGTCGTCGACCAGGAGCCGGTCGCGGACGTCCAGGTCGTGATCCATGCGCATGACGTCCATGAACAGGTCCACGTGGTCGACGAGGCCTGCGTCGGCGCCGTGTTCCGCGCCGATTCGGTAGGCGCCGCCGGCCCCCTCCAGGACGTCGGTCTTGACGTACTGGAGCTGGCCGGCGCCGGTCGCCTCGGTCACGGCTCGGTTCTCGGCGTAGCCGAGCCGCGTGAAGACCTCGTGCAGCTCGCGGTTCTGCACCGAGAGCCCGACGAGGTCGATATCCGAGTACTCGCGGTCCATGAAACCGAGATCGGTGCAGTACCGGCGGACCGCGAGCCCGCCCATGAGGCGCACCTGCACCCCGTAGCGGCGCGCCTCGTCGATGAGCGCCATGGCCTCGGCCATGTGGCGTTCGGCCGGCCGCTCGGGGGGCTCCTCCACGTCGGTGGCGGACTTGAGCGGCGCCGCCTTGGGCCTCGCCTCCGCAGTAAGGCGCAGGTCCTCCAGCGGCGCCTGGATGGCGTCGAGGATAGGGCGCGCGATGTAGGCGCGCGGCCAGCGGCGCGCGGCCAGCTCCTCCAGCATGCCCCACTCCTGCAGCTCCTGCACCGCCTTGCGCGCCGTGGCGTTGCTCACGCCGAGCGCCTGCTGCGCCTCCGGGACGGTGACGAACGGCGTGCGGAACAGGTCGTCCACCAACCGCCTCGCGTGTCCGGAGACCTTCCAGCGGTACTGCTCGCGCAAGGCGAGGAGCGCGTGCACCTGCTCGGCCGCGCGCTCCGCCGTGTCCCGGATGGCGTCCATGAAGAACAGGAGCCAGGGCTCCCATGCCCCGTCGGTGCGCACCGCCTGCAACAGGCCGTAGTACTCGTCCCGGTGCGCCTCGATGTACGCCGAGGGGTAGAGCAGCGGATGCGAGAGGCGGCCGCGCGCGATCAGGAAGAGTGGGATGAGCAGCCGGCCGAGCCGGCCGTTGCCCTCCAGGAACGGATGGATGGCTTCGAAGCGCTCGTGCATGAGCGCGCAGTGCACGAGCGGAGGGAGACCGGTGCGCTCGCCGACGAACCTGTCCCACTCGGCGAGCGCGGCGTGCATCTCGGGCACCGGCGGCGGCACGTAGATCGCCGTCTCGAGGGTGGAGCCGGGCGGCCCGATCCAGTTCTGCCCCGTGCGGAGCTCGCCGGGCGTCCAGGCCGGGTCGCGCACGCCGCGCAGCAGGCGCTCGTGCAGCTCCAGCACCAGCTTGGTGCCCAGCGGGATCTCCGTGAGCCGCTCGACCCCGTACTGGAGCGCCGCCGCGTAGTTGCGCACCTCGCGCAGCTCCTCACGGAGCCGCTGGTCGGGCGCCGCCGCGACTTCGTCGAAGAGGAGGTCGACGAGCGTGGCCGGCGTGCCCTCGATACGTGAGGAGAGCACGGCCTCCTGGCGCAGGAACGGCGCCACGAGGATGCGCGGGTCGCGCCGCCCCCCGGCGAGGCCGCTGAGCTCGCCGAGCGCCGCGTCCGCCGCGGAGAGACGCTCGGCGAGCTCCGCACTGAACCTCAGCTGCGGCGGCGGCCCCGGGACGAACGCCCAGGAGCCGTCCTCAGTCTCGACCAGATGCCCGCTGGCTGCGGGCCGGATGTCCGAGGGATGCATGAGTCCCCTTGTCGCGTGCCGCGGTCGAACGTGCCGGCGGCGCTCCCGGGCGGGATCACGCGCCGCACACACAGCACTGTCGCAAACGCCGGGCGGCCGCGCAAGCCCGGACGCGTGGATCCACCCTGAAAGGGCGATGCCGGCAGCGCACGCTCCGCGAACCGTGCCGGCGGTCCGCTCATGGTACGAGCGGCCACCCTCCCTGCCGAGCTGCACCGCACAGGTCCTTCACGCCGCCCCGCCGTAACAGCGCTTCGCAGCCGTCCGCCGGCATGGGCCTCGCGAGGAGGAACCCCTGCGCTTCGCCGCAGCGCAGGCGACGCAGGAACTCGAGCTGCTCGCGCGTCTCGACGCCCTCGGCCACGACGCCGACACCCACGGCGCCGGCGAGATCGATGACGGCACGCACGATCGCGGCGCTGCTCTCGTTGTGCTCGATCTCCGAGACGAAGGAGCGGTCGATCTTGAGCCGGCTGATGGGCAGCTCGCGGAGCTGACTGAGCGACGAGTAGCCGGTGCCGAAGTCGTCGAGCGTCACGGCGACCCCCACGGAACGCAGGCGCGCGAGCACGACGTCCGCCTCGCGCGCGTGCTGCAGCGTCGCCGTCTCCGTCACCTCGATGTCGAGCAGGGCGGCGTCGAGGCCGCTCTCGGCCAGCGCGGTCTCGATCTCGCTCGTGAGCGACGGGTCGAGGAACTGACGAGCCGAGACGTTGACGGCGAGGCGGAGGCCGTCACGGGAGAGGTGCTGCCACTGCGCGACCTGCCGGGTCGCGGTCCTCAGCACCTGCCGGCCCAGCGGGACGATAAGGCCGGTCTCCTCCGCCAGTCGTATGAACTCCGTCGGGTTGACCTGGCCGAGTCGCGGATGCCCCCAGCGCGCCAGCGCCTCCACGCCGACGATCCTGCTGCTGCGGAGGTCGAACTGGGGCTGGTAGTGGACGGTGAGCTGGTGTTCCTCGATCGCGGCGTGGAGCTCCGCCTCGAGCTGCAGGCGCTCCTCGGCCATGCTGCTCAGCGCCGAGTCGTAGAAGCGCAGCCCGCCGCCGCCCTCCGCCTTGGCCCGCCGCATGGCCGTGTGGGCGTTCTCGAGAAGGGTGGACGGATCGACGCCGTCGACGGGGTACATCGCGAGACCGATGCTCGCGGAGACGAAGACACGGTTGTCACCGAGCCGCCAGGGCTGGTTGATCGACCCGAGGATCCGGCTGGCCATGGCGGCGACATCCCGTGGAGCCGAGACATCCGTGAAGAGGAGAAGGAACTCGTCGGCAGCCGAGCGAGCGACCGAGTCGCTGTCGCGCATGAGCCCGACGATCCGCTGGCCCACGCCCACCAGGAGCTCGTCGCCGCGGGCGTGACCCAGCGTGTCGTTGACGGTCTTGAACCTGTCGAGGTCGAGGACGCCGACGATGAGGCCAGGCTCTCGCCGCTGCGCGGCGGCGATGGCCTGGCCGAGCCGGTCGCCGAACAGCGTGCGGTTGGGCAGGCCCGTCAGCCCGTCCCGGTAAGCGAGCTTCTCGACGAGCTCCTCGGCCTGCTTGCGGTCGGTGAGGTCTGTCACCACGCCGATGCCGCCGACGACATCGTCCTCGGGGCCGTGCAGCGGCGAGGCTGTGAAGCTCACCCAGAGCGCGTCGCCGTTCGGAGCGGTCCACTGCCCCTCGTATGAGCCGACGACGCCGTCGAGTGCGCGCTGCATCGCCGGCGCCCATCTCCCCTCGCCGGGCGCCGAGAGGTCGGCGCCGACGATCTCGTACACCGATGACCGCAGCTGCGCCGCCAGCCGGGAGTTGCACTCGGTCACGAGGCGCCCCCTGTCGAAGAGGAACACCCCCAGCGACGACTTCTCGAACAGCGTCTCGGCCTGCTGGCGGGACAGGCTGAGCGCCGCCTCCACCTGGCGTCGCGCCTCCTCGGCCTCCTTGCGCGCCGCGATGTCGGCGGCGAGCGCCTCCGAGGTGCGGCGCAGAGCCTGCATCGCCCACTCCAGCATCGCCGCGACGAGACAGGCGATGATAGCCAGCCCCAGCAGTCCGAGCAGGACCTGCAGGCTCAGCCTCGGCTCCCCATTGTGGAGGTGGTTCAGCACCGCGAACGCGGCGCCGCTCACGCCGGCGAACACGAACGCCGCCCAGGGAGCCAGGACGAACGCCGAGATGAGCACGGGACAAACGAAGAGGATCTCGACCCTATACGGCGAGGTGTACAGGAAGAAGAAGACCAGGCCGGCGGACACGATGGAGAGCTGAAGGACCGCGGCGAGGATCACGCGGCCCCGCCGGTTCATCCACCAGGCGAGCGCCGTGAGCGCCGCGAACGTGAGGTCGGTGGCCATGTTGTACGCGGCGTGCTCCGAGGGCGGGATGAGCCAGCCGATCAGGTCGACCACGAAGAAGCCGACGCCGATGAGGAAGAACGGCAGGCAGAGGAAGGCGAGGATCTGCCCGCGGCGGCGGTAGTCCGGGTCGTCGGTCTCCACGTGCAGCAACCAGCGACTGGCGGCGCCGAAGGTCCTCAGGCGCAGCAGGCGTGGACGTGCATCGTTTTCGGCCACGCCCGTCGTGTACACCTGGTCCTTCGCCACAGCCGCCTGTCTTGCGCGAGCCGAGGATGCGCCGCCGGTCCTCCCGCCTGGACCGCGGCCCTGCAGGGAGCGGTATCGGCAGGAGGCGGCCGTTTCTGAATCCTCCGGGCGCGTGAGGTCCTCCGCCGCCGCGCTCGCAGGTCGCGCGGCGGCGGAGGACCCGCACCCTCAGCGTGTCACCGCGACAGGATGCCGAGCCGGCTGCCGACGGTCTCGAACGCGTCGAGCAGTACGTCGAGGTGCTCGCGCTCGTGGGCGGCGGTGAGGGTGAGCCGGATGCGGGTCTCTCCCCTGCCCACCGCCGGCCAGCGCACGCAAGGCGCCAGCAGACCGCGGGCGTACAGCTCGTCGGAGAGCTCCATGCCGGCGCGGTCGTCGCCGATGAGGATAGGGATGATCGGCGTGCCGTCGCCGATGACGGTGAAGCCGAGCTCGCGCAACTCGTGCGCGAGGTAATCCCGGTGACGCAGCACGCGTACCCGGCGCTGCGGCTCGCGCTCGGCGATCTCCATGGCCTTGAGCGCTCCGGCGGCGACGCACGCCGGCACCGCGCCGGAGAACATGTACGAGCGCGCGGCGATGCGCAGGTAGTCCGCGGTGGCAGCGTTGGCCGCCACGAACCCCCCGAGCGCCCCGAAGGCCTTGGAGTAGGTGCCCATCTGAAGGATGTCGCCGGCCGGCTCCATGCCGAAGTGCTCGAGCGTGCCCTTGCCGCTCCTGCCGAGCACGCCGGTACCGTGCGCGTCGTCCAGCAGCACCTGCGCGTTGTAGGCGCGCGCCAGCGCGACGATCTCCGGCACCGGCGCGACGTCGCCGTCCATGCTGAACACGGCATCCGTGACGATGAGCAGGCGGCGGCCACGATGCGCAGCCAGCTTCTCCTCGAGGCTGTGCATGTCGCAGTGTGCGTAGGTGGCGTGGCGCGCTCGTGCGGCCTCCCTGCCTTCGATGATGCTGGCGTGGTTGAGCGCGTCGCTCACCACGACCATCTCGGGCAGGCCGTCCTCGAGCGCGAACCCGGTCATGCGCGCGAAGAACGGCAGATAGGCGAGGCCGCCGATCGCCCCGGTGCTGGCCATGAAGCCGGTGGGGAACGAGATGGCGGCCTCCGTTCCCTTGAGCCGGGCAGTGACCTCCTCCAGGGCTACGTGCACATCCGTGGTCCCCGAGATGAGGCGCGATCCGTTGGCGCCGAGACCGTAGACGTCCACGGCGTCCCTCACCGCCTGCTTGACCTCGGGGTGCGTCGCCAGCCCGAGGTAGTTGCTGGAGCAGAAGACCAGCACCTCCCGGCCGTCGATGAGAGCGACGGGGTCGGATGTGGCGCTCGACATGGTCTGCGCCGGCGGCATCGCCCCGGCCTCGTCCACCAGACCCATGAACTGACTGACGGCCTGCATACGCGGTCCTCCTCCGATTGTGCCGGCCTACGCTAGCAGAGCGGCCGGACGTCCACCACTAAGAACGTAGTCATACGAGCGAGACACCCACCCCGGAGTTCAAGCCCCGCCCCCGTGCGGTCGATACACGCTGACGGACCCTCCCGACCGGCGTCACAGGGGACGGATCAGGCGAACGAGGAGGCGGTGTGAGAGGCGAGAGGCGCGAGACTGAGTGCGGGACACGCCGCCCCGAGTGCTGTCCGGTGTGCGCATCCCGCCTGGTAGAGCCTGTGTACTGGGCGCATCGTGCGCCCGGGCTCTGGGACGTCGACCTGCGGTGCCCGGAGTGCGAGGCCGAGTTCGCCACCACGCTGGACGCCGAGACCGCCCACGCGTACAACGTGCTTCTCTACGACGTCGCCGACGCTCTCGTCGAGGACATGCGACGCCTCGAGGAGGAGTGGTCGTCCGGCGTCGCGGAGCAGGATGGACGCTTCGTCGAAGCCCTCCGCGCGGACCGCATCCTGCCGATCGACTTCTGAGACGCGTCAGCGCGAGGCGGCGCCCTTGGGCACCAGGCGGCGCCCACCGGCGAACTCGCTCCGGTACGTCTCGGCACTCAGGGTGACCTCGGCCACCGGCCGTCCGGTGCGAGGCGCGTGGATCATCCGGCCGGCGCCGACGTACATCCCCACGTGATGGACCGCGCCGGAGGCCGTGCGGAAGAACACGAGGTCGCCGGCCCGGAGCGACGAGCGCGAGCGCACGACCCGGCCGGCCGAGAGCTGGTCGGCGGCGTCCCGCGGGATCGTCGCGCCCAGGGCCTTGCAGACGAGGTGAGTGAAACCGGAGCAGTCCAGACCCGCGCTCGAGGTACCCGCCCACAGGTACTGGAGACCGCGGAAGCGGCGCGCCTCGGCGACGAGGTTTGCGCCGGTCAGCGCCGGCCAGGCGGTACCGGATGCATGCAGCGCCACAGCCGTCCGGGGCAGAAAGCCGGCGCCTCCCTCCGGGCGCGCCACCTCGACGGCAGCTTCCGTGGCGGAGAGCACGGGAAGGCGCGTGCCGTAGGAGAGCCGGAGCACGCGCTCGTCCAGCGCCGCCGACCCGAAGAGCCAGACGCTGCGGCGACGCACGACGGCCACCTCGGCCGTCGCCGGCGGCGGCGAGACGGCGAGCTGCCGTGTCGGCATCCACCCCGGATACCCGAGACCGTGCCGCCGTGTAGGCTGCCCTGCGACCGCGACCCGGCTCCACGCGCCCTTGGTGGCGAGCAGGTAGACCTTCGCACCGTAGAGGGCCTGCGTCTCGAGCCGGCCGACCAGCCAGCGCTTCTGGGCGGTCGTCATGCCGGCCACCCAGGCGCCCGGGTCGGCCGGGTACGCGGAGGCGGGCGCGTCCACGCGCCGCGTC
>DAIQNY010000086.1:0-12461 GCA_036788155.1 Actinomycetota bacterium
CGCGGCTACGCCATGGCGCCGGGCGACGACGGAGCGCCGTTCTGGAACTTCACGCCATCGACAGGTGCAGCAGCACGTAGGCCGTCCCCGGCGCGCTCGGGCCGGCCCACGCGCCGATGGTCGCCGTGTGCGCCAGCATGCCTTTGAGCTCCTCGCTCTCGAACCAGTCGTCGAGGAGCTCTTCCACGCTGCTCGTGAAGAGTCGCGTGAGATCGGCCGCCCCGCGCACGCCCAGACCGCGCACCCGCCATGCGGCACGGAGCAGGTCGAGCACGTCGGCCGGGCGCGTCGACCCGAGGCGCGGCGGCACCTCGGTGAGCAGCGGCCACACCACGTTCGCCAGACCCTCGAGCCACGCCTCGTACCGGGGATACGCCTCGGCGTCGCGGGTCGAGAACCGCGCGATGCTCTCGCGTGTCCGTAGGGGATCGTGCGAGAGCGTGAGAGCGCGCCCGTCGGGCAGCGGCTGGAAGTAGGGACCGTAGGGCAGCAGCCGGAGGCCGTATCGCGGCAGGTCGAGTTCGCGGACGAGGCGCCGCGGCATGAGCCCGCACACGTAGGAGTAGGTGCTGACCCGGAACTCGGGGTGCTCCGGCCACGGCGCGCTCGTGTCGGTGCAGCCCCCGACCCGCTCGCGCCGTTCCAGCACCAGCGTCCGAGCGCCCGCGCCGGCGAACAGGGCGGCGCTGACGAGCCCGTTGTGGCCGCCGCCGATGACGACGACGTCGTAGTGATTCCTCGATGAGACCGCCACGCTGCCCCCCCGCCCCGGCTTCCGGTCCTGCCGTCTCAGTCCTGCCGCCTCAGTCAATCGAGACGGCTCTCCGGCAGGTCCGAACTTATGCGTACAGGAACGCGATGGCAAGAAGGTCAGCGGGTGCGCACCCTCTCCGTCGGCACCTCGGCGGCCCAGTCAGATGCCGCCCAGCCGCTACGCCACGTCCAGGAGGCTGACCTCGAAGGTGAGATCCTTCCCAGCGAGCGGGTGGTTGGCGTCGATCTCGACCCCCTCGTCAGAGACCTCCGTGATCCTGGCAGGGAGCACGCCGTGGTCCGTCTGCACCTGGATCGACAGGCCTGGCTGCGGGTCGATCGAATCGGGGAACTTCTCCCTGGGAACGACCGCGATCAGCTCGTCGCGCACGTCGCCGTACGCCTCCTGAGAATCGACCCGTACGGTTCTCGTCTCCCCGACGTCCATGTCCCTGACGGTGCTCTCGAGCCCGGGGATCACCGAGCCGCTCCCCACCTCGAAGGTCAGGGGCTCCCTGCCCTCAGACGAGTCGAACACCGAGCCGTCGTCGAGACTCCCCACGTAGCGGATCTTGGCAGTCTGTCCATCGCGCACCATGCTTCCTCCTTCGGTCGGGATGCGGGGGAATGGTGTGGATGCGTCCCACCGTGCTCATTCACGGGACACCCACATGGCCTACCCGCTCCGGCCCGGCCGAAACAGGCGCGACCCCGGCCTTGACGCGCGCTTAGGGCGCCTCCTCCATCTCCCCGTTCTCTCGCAACACGGACAGCACGCGCTGGATGAAGGTACGGAACGATTCCATGAAGTCGGACAGGAACTGGGCTGTCGTGGGATCGGTGACCTCTCCGCTGTCGCTGAACAGGCCGGGTACAAACTGGATGTACGCCTCAGGCGCGTTCATCTGGGGTGCGTTGCAGAAGCTCATGGAACTCCTCAGGCTCTGCTGGGCGACCGCCGTGCCGATCTTGCCTGTCGATGCGCCGATCATGGCCGTCGGCTTGCGGGAGAAGGAGTTCTCTCCCCAGGGTCGGCTGCCCCAGTCGATGGCGTTCTTGAGGCTGCCCGGCAGCCCGCGGTTGTACTCCGGCGTCACGAACAGCACGGCATCGACGGAGTCGAGGTGCGCCTTGAACTCCCGAGCCACGTAGGGATAGTCGGCGTCGTAGTCGGGGCTGTAGAGAGGCAGGGTGTCGATGGGGATCTCGACGAACTCCATGTCGTGCGGCGCCAGTCTGATCAGCGCCTTGGACAGGATGCGGTTGATGGACGTGGACGAGAGGCTGCCTACCAGGTAGCCGACGCGATAGGTCTTCATGATCCCTCCGGGTCGCGTGCGCTCGAACGTACGCTGCCCTTCGAGGTCCTGTCTCAGCGGCGGGGCGTTGACCCGAGCGGCCTGTACGCGGGCGCCCGCAAGCTACTACCGAGGCGGGATATGCGCGGCCCACGGCGATTCGGTCTGGTCGGCGAGGAGCTTCGAGCTCCCAACACGCGACTTGCATGAGGGACCCAAGGCTGCTGCGGATGAAGAACGAGGCGTCGCTCCCAGCCTGACGCGCTCGTGACAGGGAGCCGAGTCGCGGGGCGACGTGTCACTTCAGGCCAGCACGAAGCTGCACCGGAGAGGTTGGTGGTGCCCCCGGCTGGAATCGAACCAGCGACACCAGGTTTAGGAAACCTGTGCTCTATCCACTGAGCTACGAGGGCAAAGTGCCGATTTGCAGGGATTTCTCTCTGCGGTGGCCCCGCAAAGGGTACCACAAGTTGCTAATAAGTTGCTAAATCTGCATGTGCGGTCCCGGTAGATGCTTTCCACATTGGCTCCGGCAGATGAGTTCCAGGTGCGGGACGCGGCTCCGGTAGACGGGCGACACTGGCTCCGGTAGATGCGTTACACCTCCGGGCGCTGAAGCCGGCGCCAACCCTACCTCGAATAGACGACCGAGAAGGTCGCCGACGAGGGAGGGCCGCAGCCGTGCTGATCGAGCTGGGGGTCGTGGAGCAGCGCCACAAGGCAGTCCTTGAGGTCCTGGGCGGCCTCCCCGTCACCGAGGTGGCGGCGAGCTGCGAGGTCACGCGCCAGACGGTCCACCGCTGGCTGCGCTGGTACGCCTCCGGCGGCATCGCCGCCCTGGCCGACGGCTCCCACCGCCCCGCGACCTGCCCGCACCGCATGGCCCCCGAGGTCGAGGCGCGGATCGTGGCCCTGCGCAGCGAGCATCCGGGCTGGGGGCCGCGGACGCTGCTCCACTACCTGGGGCGCGAGGGCGTCGAGCATCTCCCCGGCCGCTCCTCGGTCCACCGCTGCCTGCTGCGCCACGGCCTGATCGAGCCGCAGAAGCGCAGAAGGAAGCGCGAGGACTACCGGAGGTGGGAGCGTCTCAGAGCCATGGAGCTCTGGCAGATGGACGTCATGGGCGGCGTGCGGCTCGCCGGCGGCGGCGAGCTCAAGATCATCACGGGGATCGACGACCACTCGCGCTACTGCGTCTGCGCGGTTCTGACGCCCAGGGCGACGGCGCGGCCGGTCTGCGAGGCGTTCCTCGCCGCGATGCGCCGCTACGGAGCCCCCGAGCAGGTGCTCACGGACAATGGCAAGGTGTTCACGGCGCGCTTCGGGCGCGGCACGGGCCTCGTGCTCTTCGACCGCATCTGCCACGAGAACGGCATCCGTCACCTGCTGACCGCGCCCAGGAGCCCGACGACCACCGGCAAGGTCGAGCGCTTCCACAGGACGGTGAGAAGCGAGTTCCTCAAGGACAGGGTCTTCGTCAGCCTCGAGGAGGCCCAGGCTGAGCTCGACGCCTGGGTCGAACACTACAACGCCGAGCGTCCCCATCAGGGGATCGGCATGACCCCGCCGCTCAGGCGCTTCGAGCTCGCCGCGCAGGCGCCCGAGCCGGTCGCGCCGCTCGAGGGCGCAGCCGAGGACGAGCCGCCGGCGCTGCGCCCGCTCACGCGCCTCGTCGCCCCCAACGGGACGATCAGCTTCGAGGCGACCCGCTACCACGCAGGCGCCTGGCTTGCCGGCGAGGCGGTCGAGCTCACGTTGCGCGACGGCCTCCTCGAGATCGCCCACCGCGGCGTGCTCGTCGCCTGCCACGCGCGCCGCCACGTCGCCAAAGCCAGGATGCCCGCGCGGACCACCCCGCCGCGGCCCCGGCCGCGCCCCGTGCCGCCGCTCGCCTCGGGTCCGGCGGTCACGCGCAAGGTCGACCCCACCGGCTACGTGAGCTTCGCTGGCCGCGGCTACTTCGTCACGAACCGCCTCCGCGGCGAGCAGGTCGAGGTGCGGCTCGCCGGCGACACGGTGCAGATCTCGCAGGACGGCAAGCTCATCAAGACGCACGCAGCGAGGCATGACCGCAGCAAAGAGCACGGCGCCTTCTCGACGCCCTCAGGGCGTCCCGACCGCATCAATGCCTCTCGCATCTCAAGGGAGAAGAGTGGAACAGATCAACCGGAGCCAAAGCGGAACGCGAGTGGTGGGACTTGACATTGCTAAATCTGCAGGAAACGTGCGGGCGGACTGGGTAGGCCGGCTCAGTCACTCCACTGCCTTGAGCCAGTCTTCCACCTGCTCGTAGCTAGGATCCTCAGCGTAGACCTTGACGAAATCGGCCTTCGCCAGCGCCTTCTTGCCGAGCTCGTAGTAGAGCGCCCCCCGGCAGTACCTCGCCTCACGGAGAAGGCGAGGGTCGCGCTTCCTCGCCCTGAGAGCCGCCTTGTAGACCTCGATGGCTGCGTCCTTGTGCCCTATCTCCCACATCGCACGGGCCTCGTACACAAGGATCTGCAGCGTCACGTCGTCGGTGTTCTGCGTGCCGGCGGCGAGGTCGATGAGATCCTGCCAGGCCGAGGTGATGTAGTAGAGCTCGCAGAGACTCAGGACCAACGCGATGTCCCGGTGCAGGTCCACGACTTGCTGGAGAAGGCCAATCGCCTCTTCGACGCGGCCGACGTACTGGTAGGACTCTGCCAGGAGCAGCACCGCCGCCAGTGAGTCGAAGTCCGCATGGATGATTACCTTGGGCGTCACGGGGATTGGGATTGTGCCCCCAACCCCGTACTTCTTCATGAGCTCGTCGGGCACCGACTCGGGGTGGGCGACCACCTTCTCGAGGTGCGGGATCGCGGAGTCGACCTTGTCCAGCTGGCACGCTAGTACGCCCGCCAGGAAGTCGTCCGAGAGCGCCCGCTCCTTGTTGTCCTCGGAGGAGGACTTCTCAAAGAGCTCGAGAGCCTCCTGCTCCCGGCCCTCTACGTAGGCGTGCGCCGCCCTGTAGAAGTCCTTCTCGTACCTGGGCGCCAGGACCCCCGGTCTCGCCGGCAGGACCGGTGGGGCCGTAGCAAGGGCTGAGGTCTGCCGCGACTGCCTGCCGGAGGATCCCCGCCGGTGACCGGACCGACCCTTTCCAGGAAGTAGAGAAGCGGTCTTGACGAAGTAGAGACCACTCCCAGGAATGCCTGCGGAGCCGTAGAGCTTGCCATGCGTGTTCAGGGAAAGGCGGAGTCCTCGAGGACCCGCTCCGAAGCCGAAGCCTCGCTTGCTGAGGTTCAGCCGGACACCTCCACCGAGGCTGATGCTCTTGCGAAACCGGAACCCCATAGCATCTCGGCTATGTCCGTCAAGGTGGTGTACGAGCGTCTCCGCTCCATCCACTCCTCTGATGCTCAGCTCGCCATGAGCTGGGACGGCACCTCCTCAAGGTTCTCGAGCTCAATGACGGTCGCCGGCATGAGCTTGGCGAGCGAGCCGGCGCTCATGTAGCGCCGCGCCACGGCCCACTCGTCGTGCTGCTCGGCAAGCACCATGCCGATGAGCCTGATCACCGCCTCGCGGTTGGGGAAGATGCCGACCACGTCCGTCCTGCGGCGGATCTCGCGGTTGAGGCGTTCCTGGGGGTTGTTCGACCAGGTCTGCCGCCAGTGCTCGACCGGGAAGGCGGCGAAGGCGGTCACGTCGGGCTCAGCGCCTTCGAGCATCTCGGCGACCTGCGGGAAGCGGACGCGGAGCTGCTCGCAGACGCGCCCCAGCTGGGCCGCGACCTCCTCGGCCGACGGCTGTGCGAAGACGGTGCGCACCATGGTGGCGACGAACGGCTGGGCGCTCTTCGGCACCCGCGTCAGGAGGTTGCGCATGAAGTGGGTGCGGCATCTCTGCCACGCAGCGCCGGGCAGCAGCGCGTCGATCGCGTTCGTGAGGCCTCTGTGGTCGTCGGAGACGACCAGCTGCACGCCGGCGAGGCCGCGGGCGGTGAGATCGCCGAGGAAGGCACGCCAGGCGGCCTCGTCCTCGCTCGTGAACACGTCGGGCCCGAGGATCTCGCGGTAGCCGTCGGCGTTCACCGCGCTGGCCACGACGCAGGCGCAGCGCACGATGCGGCCCTGCTCGCGCACGCGCACCGCCAGGGCGTCGAGCCAGAGGTAGGGGTACGGGCCGGCGTCGAGGGGGCGGGCGCGGAAGGCGGCCACTTCCTCGTCCAGGCTCTTCGCCATCTCCGAGACCTGGCTCTTGGAGATGTGCTCGATGCCGAGCGTCTTCACGAGTCCGTCGACCCTCCGGGTGCTGACCCCCTTCACGTAGCACTCGGCGACCACGGCGACCAGGGCGCGCTCGGCGCGCCTGCGGCGCTCGAGCAGCCAGTCGGGGAAGTAGCTGCCGCTGCGCAGCTTCGGCACCTGCAGGGTGATGGTCCCGGCGCGCGTGTCGAAGGGCCGCTCGCGGTAGCCGTTGCGGCGGTTCACGCGCTCGCCAGAGCGTTCGCGGAAGGCCGCGCCGCAGAGGGCATCGGCCTCGGCGCCCATGAGGCTCTCGGCGAACGTGCGCACCATCTCGCGCAGAAGATCCGGTTCGGCCTCGGCAAGCTGCTTGCGCAGCCAGCCGAGAAGGTCCATGTTGTTCTCGACCACTGACTCCTCCTCGTCTTGGGCTTCGTCACCCTCGAGGATGGAGCAGTGGTCACCTCTTCTTCAAGGCGACCACTCTGGATGTGTTCGTACACCACGTCTGCGGACGCTAACAGCATCTCCCCACTACCCCGACCAAGCGTGCCTCTCGAGTGTAGCGGCTCATTGCGCAAGTGGGCCGTAAGCCTTTCGTGAGACCTACTGCGGTAGGGTTGGAGACGATTCAGAAGACCGACTGGGCCGGCGCTATCGGCGCCGACCGGCCAGCTCGACGACGTTGTCGAAGACGCGCGTCTCGTCTTTGCCGGCCAGCGCTGCCTCCAGGGCAGACCGCGTCACCTCGTCGAGGCCAGCCACGGCCTTCGCCCGCGCCGCCGTCGTCAGACGCACGTAATGGCGGAGGGTCGTTGCCGGATCGCCGTGTCCGAGCCACTCCTGGGCCTGCTTGACGCCATAGGTCTCGTAGACCCAGGTCCCGAACGAGTCCCTGAGGCCGTGCATCGGCAGGTGCGGCTGTACCTTCTGGCGGGCATCCCAGGTCCACCACATGCTCTTGAGTGAGGAGGGCGACATCGGCGAGCCGTCGCGCTTCGGGAGCACGAGGTCCTTCTCGTTCCACCCCTTGCCGTGGACGAGCCGGTACTCCCGCTGCGCCTTGAGGATCGCGCGGAGCTCGTCGCAAGCGACGGCCGGCAGCGGCACCACGCGGGCCTTGCCGTTCTTCGGCGGTACTCGACGGCCTTCAACAACCTCAAGGCGCGAGCCGGCATCGCATGAGTCGGTGGTTCGGGCACCGGCACCTGCTGCCGAGCTCGGGCATCTGGCCGACCGCTCGCTGCGCTCGCGGCGGCCGATGCCAGGGTCGTTCCTGAAGAGTCGCGAGGCCCGCCACCTGAATCCCGCGTCGTTTCGGGGCAGGTTGCTGAAGAGTTGCCAGAACTGCGGGAAACTGCAGGCTCGAGCTGGTTCGGCGGCCCCTCGGGCGCCCCAAACGGTCTCGAATCACCCTCGAACGACCCCGTTTGGACCCCTCGCAGCGCTCTTAGGAGAACCTGTGCTCCATCCACTGATCTACGAGGGCAACGTGCCGATGTGCAGCGGTTTCTTCTCTGCGGCGGCGCGAAAACGGGTACGACAAGTTGGTGATCGGTTGCCGCATGTTCAGGAACCGTCCGGCGGGAGGGGCGACTCCGGCAACTCGGTGAGGGGCGACTCCGGCAACTCGGTGACTGTCCGGAGCTCATGACTCACCGCCAGTAGCCCCCGGCTCCGATGGGCGGCCCGGTGCCGGCCCCCTCGATCCGCCACCCACCACCGCTCTTGCGAGCGATCCACATCGACGGCCCGAACATCCCTCCGCCGGCGTAGTTGTAACCGCCGTTCTCGTAGGTAGGGCCCGAGGCCTCGACCACGAACGGGATGCCCGGGTAGCTCGACACGGCGATCTGCGAGAGAGGGTCGAAGCCGCTGATCCACTTCAGAGCGTAGTGCCAGTTCCCCTCAGGGCGGGCGAACATGTACCCTCGGTACCCGTGATCGCCGACAAACAGCGCATCGGTCTCGCGGTAGCGGTGTTCGTTGAGCAGGGTGAGGAAGCGCTCGAAGGTGGCCTGCACACCGGCAGGCACCGGGATGCGCTCGGCGGTGCGGACGGCTATCCGGCGCGCCTCGGCTCGCCAGACCGGTTTCGGCGCCCCGCCGTCCCGCATCATCTGCGGCACGTCCTGCTCGCCGCCCACCGTGAAGTCGTCGGTGGTCTTCCAGACGCCCGCGCGCCGCACCACTGTGAGACGGTGCGGCCCCTCCCCCATCGTCGCGTTCCAGGCGTACTCGGTCTGCATGTCGAACTCCCCGGTGCGGACCTCCCCTGAGGCGTCTGCGTAGGCCCAGAACTCGTAAATCGGGTAGACGACGATCGAGGCGCGATCGCCCTTCCCGTTGACCGACAGGCTGTGCACGACGGCCAGGGACTTCGTCACCATGCCGGCCGGCCACGCAGCCCCATCCGAGGCGGCGAGCTTGCCGAGCTCGAGGTAGCGGACGCGCGCCAGAGCCGGCGAGCCGGCCGGGAAGAAGGCATTCAGCCGCTTGCGCCCCTGCTCGCCGAGCTCACCGGGGGCGCGTCCGTCCAGGAGCGCCGCGAAGTAGTCGCGCACCAGGCGTCGCAGAGCCGGGTGCCGAGCCAGTTGCTGCTCGCTGGCGCTTGCGGTGACGTCTCCACTGAGGCGCTCCCTGAGCTCCGTGGCGGCCGCGCGCCTCTCAAGCCGGGCAGTCATCAGCGCAGCCTGCAGCGACTCGTTCTCCTGGCGAAGCTGCTCGACCTCGAAGTCCCGATTCAAGCGTTCGAGCTCGGCGGACGACGAGGAAGGGTTCGGCGAGGGTGAGGTAGAGCTCTCCGAGCTGGCACACGCGGCCAGCGCCATCGTGGCGACGACGGTGATCGCCGCCAAGCACACGAGAACGGCCCCGAATCGAAGCAGGCCCTTCATCCCCACCACCCTCCTATCCCAACGTCGGCACCTGTGACCTTCGGCCAGCCACGGAGAGACGTCCGTACGCTTCCCCAAGGTCTGTGGCGAGCCTAGCACCGCATGTCAGCGTGGACCAGGAACGGGGCAACGGAAGTGGCGGTCGCGAGACATGGGAACATCATGTCGCGCCCAGCCGAGGGAATCAGCTGTCCGGTGCCCCCAGAAGGGAGAGCACGACGGCAATCCCGTCGGCCGCGTCAGTGCACCAACCATCTGCGCCCGTGAACTCCGCCGCGTACTGGTCGATGGCAGTGCCACCGATCACCACAGGTAGGCGACGCTCCCAATCGCTGCTGCGCTCACGCACGAGTCCGATGGTCTCGCGCATCGCCGTGAATCCCGTGGTCAGCAGGCAGGAGAGCCCGAGCGCGTCGGGGCGCTCCGCGACGACGTTCTCTGCGACGACCTCGGCGTCGACGTCGACGCCAAGGTCGACGACAGTGAAGCCTCTGGTCTGGAGCAGCGTCACCACGATGTTCTTGCCGATGTCGTGGATGTCGCCCTTGACCGTCGCGATGACGACCTTGCGAGATTCCTGTGGCGACTCCGTGACCGCCAACAGGGGAAGCAGGATGTCCGCGGCCTGGCGGAAGATCTCCCCGGCCATGATGAGCGCGGTGACGAAGTACTCGCCGCGCTCGTACATCTTGCCGACCTGCTCCATCCCCGCGCGGCACTCCTCCATCAGCCTGCCGGGTTCTTCGCCGCCGGCGAGCCGCTGGCGGATGGCGGCGAGGCTGCCCTGCTGGTCCATGCTTACGACGAGGCCGACGAGGTCGTCCGCGGGGGCAGTCACTCGCCTCCTCCTTCCCGGACATCCGGAACGCCGACCGTGGCTGAGAACCTGAGGCGGTCGGCCCGGCCGATGAAGCGGCCCCAGCTCACCGGCCGGTTCTCGAAGTCGTAGAAGAGGTGCTCGACCACCCACGCCGGCACACCCGGCTCCTCGCCCAGGTAGGAGGCCTCGGCCTCCGAGAGCGTGGAGGCGTGAAGGTCGAGGCGACCGTACTTGAATCCCGACGTGCCGGCGTTGGCCAGCAGGTCACGGAGCGCGGTCACGCCGTACTCGGCCTCGACCAGAGGACGGCGCGGATCGAAGACCAGGTACTCGCTGTGGTAGAAGACCGCCTCCCCGTCGCTGTGGACGATGCGCTTGATGGCGACGACGGGTGAATCGGGGTCGACGGCGAGCTTGGCACTCACGCGCGGCGAGGACGGGACGATCCGCGCCTCGCTGATCTTCACCGTCGTGGCCTCGTCGTCGACGAGGCGCCGCAGGCTGCCGAGGTCGAACGTGGCGGCGCCGAGCTCCGGCGCCTTCACGAAAGTCCCCCGGCCGTTCTCCGTCGTCACGACGCCGTCCCGCACGAGAAGCGCCACGGCCCGGCGCGCGGTCATGCGGCTTACTCCATACGTGCCGCAGAGCTCCGCCTCCGAGGGCAAGCGGTCACCGGCCCGGTACTCCCCGTTCGTGATTCGCTCGCGGATGCCGCGCGCTACCTGTGAATAGGGGGGCTCGAAGGATGAACGGTCGATGGCCTTGAGCTTGGTCACGCGCCTCTCCAGCTTGAACCGACGTCGCTAACGGAGCTCATTGTAGCATAGCTCCATACCTGTCTAGACAGGTATGGCGAGAGGTGCTACAGTGTCCCCTCTGCTGTCGCAACACGGAGGGGACCGGATGTCTCGGGAGTTGAAGGATGCGATTGTCGCCCTTCGCATGGACGAGGCGCTGACGATCGCCGGACGGATGCTGGCCGATGGGACGGAACCGCTTGCCATTATCGGCGAAGGCAGCGAGGCGATGCAGGAGATCGGCCGGCGCTACGCCGCAGGGGAGGCGTTCATCCCCGAGCTCATCATGGGCGGCGAGATCATGAAGAGCCTTTCGGAGCAGGTGCTGCCGGAGGGCAGCGGACCCGACTCGGGGGACCCGAAGGGTACCGTCGTCATCGGCACGGTCCAAGGCGACATCCACGACATCGGCAAGGACATCGTCGCGCTCATTCTCGGGATCGGCGGCTATGCCGTCCACGACCTCGGCACCGACGTGCCGGTCGAGGCCTTCGTTGCAGCCATCCGGGAGCACGACCCGGACATCGTCGCTCTCAGTGGGCTGCTCACGTTGGCCTTCGAGGCCATGAAGAGTACGGTCGAGGGCATCACTGCTGCCGGGCTCCGCGACGAGGTCAGGGTCATGATCGGCGGCGCCGCGGTCAACGAGAACGTGCGGGCCCACACCGGCGCCGACGGCTGGGGCGACGACGTGGGCCACGCACTCAAGCTCGCCGACGCATGGACCGACGGAGGCGCCTGATGGGGGATGTCGTAGCGGAGAAGCTTGGAGACCGCCTCATCGCCGACTGGGTGAGCGGCGATCACCTGGGGTTCACGAGCGACGCGGCCAGGCGTGCCTACCAGGACAGGGCCCGGCTCATCGTCGACACCATCCGGCTCAAGGACACCGGAAGGATCCCGGTCATCCCCGCCGCCACGCAGAAGTTCGCCCTCGACTACGGTCCCATCACGTTCCGGGAGGCGATGACCGAGTTCGACAAGGCGCTCGCGGCCTACGTGCGCCAGTACGAGGACACCGACTTCGACGCCTACGTAGGACCCGAGTTCATCTTCCCGGCCGGCATGTTCGAGGCGCTCGCGTGGAAACGTGTGCGCCTGCCCGGCGTCCACCTGCCCCCCGACAAGTCCTTCCAGTTCGTCGAGGGCGAGTACATGAAGGCCGACGAGTACGACGAGTTCCTGGACGACCCCTCGGACTGGGTCCTGCGCAAGTACCTGCCGCGGCTGTCCCCGATCCTGGAGCCGCTGGCACAGCTTCCGGCGCTGCGCAACACGCTCGTGTTCCACCAGGGGCTGCCCGACCTGGTCCTGGCGGCGGCCGAGAACCCCGGCGTGGTCGAGGCCCTGGCGGCGCTCAAGAAGTCCGGAGAGGCCGTGCAGGAGTGGTACCAGTACCTCGGGCGCGTCGACCAGGAGCTCGGCGGCCGGCTGAGCATCCCTCACCTCCTGGGTGCTATCGCCGCCGCGCCGTTCGACATCATCAGCACCTACTACCGCGGCTGGCGCGGCGCGATCATGGACATGTACACCCGCCCGGAGAAGATGAAGGCGCTCATGGAACGCCTGCTTCCCTGGCAGCTGCAGTACGGCATCGAGGGGGCCAAGGCGCTCGGTCATCCGATCGTCACCGTGTACCTCTACAAGGGCGCCGACGGCCTCATGTCCGATGAGCAGTACGAGGAGTT